>NZ_FR883095.1:0-4007 GCF_000435115.1 Bacteroides sp. CAG:633
CGACGAGGAAATCCGTCAGGGCATGGCCAGCTTTGGCGGAGTGGACCGCCGTTTCGACTTCCGCCTGAAGACCGACCGTCTGGTACTGCTGAGCGACTACGCCCACCATCCCGCCGAGATAGCCCAGAGCGTGAAGTCCATCCGCGAACTCTACAGCGACCGGAAGATTACAGCCATCTTCCAGCCTCACCTCTATACGCGTACGCGCGATTTCTACAAAGACTTTGCCGACAGCCTTTCGTTGCTCGACGAAGTCATCCTGACCGAAATCTATCCGGCGCGCGAAGAGCCTATCCCCGGTGTCAGCAGCCAGCTCATCTACGACAACCTGCGACCGGGCATCGAAAAGTACATCTGCCCCAAGAAAGACCTGCTCAACTTCCTTGCGACGAAGAGCTTCCAGGTGGTCATCGTATTGGGTGCCGGCGACCTCGACAACTATATACCCGAGATAATCAAGATACTCCATTAATACCCAGGTTATGATAAAGCGTATTTTACTTTCCATCGTCCTGCTGCTCATCACAGCCTATCTGGTGATGGCCATCACAGCTTTCAACCGGAAGCCGGAAGGACAGGTGTGCCACGACATACAGCTCATCATTCAGGACACTGCCTATGCCGGATTCATCACCCAGAAGGAAGTAATCAGCATGCTTGAAAAGAAAGGCATCAGCCCCATCGGGAAGAAACTGGACCGCATACGCACTAAAACCGTAGAGAAAGAGTTGTCCAAGCATCCCCTTATCGACCGGGCCGAATGCTACAAGACACCCAGCGGCAAGCTGTGCGTTGAGGTCACCCAGCGCATTCCCGTATTGCGCGTCATGAGCGACAACGGCGAAAACTATTACCTGGACAACAAAGGAACCGTGATGCCTCCCCACGCCAAGTGCGTGGCGCACCTTGCCGTAGCTACCGGAAGTATAGAAAAGTCATTTGCCATGAGGGATTTATACAAGTTTGCTGTATTTTTGCAAAACAATTCCTTTTGGAATGCACAGGTCGAACAGATTCACGTACTGCCGGGCAGAAACGTCGAACTGGTGCCGCGGGTAGGCGACCACCTCATCTACCTCGGCCGGCTGGACAATTACGAGAACAAGCTGAAACGGGTCAAGACTTTCTACGAGAAGGCACTGAACCAGGTAGGCTGGAACAAATACTCCCGGATAAACGTTGAATTCGGGAATCAGATAATTTGTACGAAGAAATAAACTAAATACATCAAATATGGCAACAACAGATTTTATCGCCGCCATCGAGTTGAGTTCTTCCAAGATATCCGGCATCGCCGGCAAGAAGAACAGTGACGGAAGCATCCAGGTGTTGGCTTATGCACGCGAAGAGGCATCCCAGTTTATACACAAGGGAGTCATCTACAACATTGATAAGACAGCCCAGGCACTGACTTCCATCATCAACAAGCTGGAAAGCCAGCTCAACAACTCTATTGCCAAAGTGTATGTAGGCATCGGCGGACAGTCGCTACGCACAGTAGCAAATGCGGTAAGCCGTACGCTGGAAGAGGAGGGCATCATCTCGCAGGAACTCATCGACAGCATCTGCGACGAGAACCTCGAAGTCCCCTTAGCCGACATGAGCGTACTGGATGTCGCCCCGCAAGAGTATAAAATAGACAATACCCTACAGGCTGACCCCGTAGGAGTTACGGGAAAGCGTATTACCGGGCAGTTCCTGAACATCGTGGCACGGGCCACGCTCAAGAAGAACCTGGAGCACAGCTTCGAACAGGCCAAGATTGAAATAGCCGACCTGCTCATTTCGCCCCTCGTACTGGCCAAAGCCGTACTGACGGAAAACGAAATGCGGTCGGGTTGCGCACTGGTAGACTTCGGTGCCGACACCACTACCGTCTCTGTCTACAAGAACAACATCCTGCGCTACCTCAGCGTACTGCCCCTGGGCGGAAACAGCATCACGCGCGACATTACCACCCTACAGATGGAGGAAGAGGATGCCGAGAAGCTGAAACTGCAATACGGCGATGCCCTCTACGAGGAGGAAGAAGGAGCCGAAACGCCTGCCACCTGCCAGACAGAAGACGGACGTAGCATCGAACTGAACGTTCTGAACAACATCATCGGCGCACGTACCGAAGAAATACTGGCCAACGTATGGAACCAGCTGCAACTTTCCGGCTACGAGGACAAGCTCTTCTCCGGTGTCATCCTGACCGGCGGAGGCTCGAACCTGAAGCATCTGGAAGAGGCTTTCCGCAAACAGAGCAAGATGGAGAAGGTCAAGACTGCCCGATTCGTTCACGAGACCATTCACGGCTTCAGCGACGTACTGAAGAAGAACGGTACGCAGAATACACTGCTTGGCCTGCTGGCTGCCGGAAACGAAAACTGCTGCTTACAGGAGATTCCGCGCCCCGCGCAAACAGCAACCGCCAACAGCACAGCGGACATGTTCAGCAACGACGAAGAACTGAAGAAACAGGAAGAAGCAGCCCGAATCGCCAAGCTACAGCGCGAAAAGGAAGAGCGCGAACGCAAAGAACGCGAGCGCAAGGAAAAAGAACGGCTGGAGAAAGAAGCCAAAAAGAAGAAGAAAAAAGACGGTCCCAGCTGGTTCGAAAAAACCTTCAACAAGCTGTCCAACGAAATCTTCTCAGACGAGGACATGAAGTAATAAGGGTGATAACAAGAAACATTCATAGTTATGGAAGATATAGTACAATTCGATTTCCCGACCGATTCGCCGAAAATCATTAAAGTGATCGGTGTAGGAGGCGGAGGCGGCAATGCCGTCAACCACATGTACCGGGAAGGCATACACGACGTAGCTTTCGTGGTGTGCAACACCGACCGCAAGGCCCTCGAAGAGTCGCCCGTGCCCGTCAAACTGCAACTGGGGCACGAAGGCTTAGGAGCCGGCAACCGTCCGGCAAAGGCTAAGGAGGCAACCGAAGAAAGCATCAACGAAGTAAAAGACATGCTCAACGACGGTACGAAGATGGTCTTCATCACCGCCGGAATGGGTGGAGGAACAGGTACTGGAGCCGCCCCCACCATCGCCCGCATTGCCAAGGACATGGACATCCTGACCGTAGGTATCGTTACCATCCCCTTCCGCTGGGAGGGCGACAAGAAGATCGACCAGGCACTGGACGGTGTAGAGGAGATAAGCCAGCACGTCGATGCCCTGCTGGTGATCAACAACGAGAAACTGGGCGAAATCTACCCGGACCTCTCGGTGACGAGTGCCTTTGCCAAAGCCAACGACACACTGCTGATCGCCGCCAAAAGCATTGCCGAAATCATCACCATGCGAGGCATCATCAACCTCGACTTCAATGATGTGAAAACCGTGATGAAGGACGGTGGAGTGGCCATCATGAGTACCGGCTACGGCGAGGGAGAGAACCGCGTGAGCGAAGCCATCAAGAACGCGCAACACTCGCCGCTGCTGAACGAAAACGACATCTTCAACTCCAAGAAGGTATTGCTCAACATCTCGTACAGCGCCGAACACGAACTGATGATGAGCGAGATGGAAGAAGTGAAGGAATTCATGAACCGCTTCAACCGCGACTTCGAAACGAAATTCGGTATGGCCATAGACAACTCGCTCGAAGGAAAGGTGAAAATCACCCTGCTGGCTACCGGATTCGGTATACAGGACATTCACATGAAAGAGATGGACGAGCGCGTCAGCCAGCGTTCGGCCGAAGAACAACAACGCCTGGCCGAACTCGAAGAAGAGGAAGAACAGCGCCGTATGCGTCGCGAAAGCTACTACGGAAGCAATGCCAACAGCCGTAGCCAGCGTACGCGCCGCCGCCACATCTACATCTTCGCACCCGAGGACCTGGACAACGCCGACATCATCAGCATGGTAGAAAGCACGCCGACTTACCAGCGTGACAAGAGTACGCTGAACAGCATCAAGAGCAAAGCCGAAACTGCCGTGCAGCAGGCCACCGAGGCCGCACAGGAGACGGGAGGAAACGACGGAGGAATTATTACCTTCTGATGCCT
>NZ_FR883095.1:4056-8094 GCF_000435115.1 Bacteroides sp. CAG:633
CAAGGAGAGGGGGGAGTGGAAGTGGTTGAAATGATTTTCCGTAAGAGAGAATAAAATAGAGAAACGTAGAAACTTAAAAAGACACAATATCATGGATTTATTCGACAAAGTCAGCGAAGACATTAAAAACGCAATGAAGGCCAAAGACAAAGTGGCTTTGGAAACTCTGAGAAACATCAAGAAAGTATTCCTCGAAGCTAAAACAGCACCGGGAGCCAACGATACCCTGACAGACGACGCTGCCCTGAAAATCATCCAGAAACTGGTGAAACAAGGCAAGGACGCTGCCGACATCTACATTCAGCAAGGCCGTCAGGACCTGGCCGAAGGCGAGCTGGCACAGGTGAAAGTCATGGAAGCCTATCTGCCCAAGCAGATGAGTGCCGAAGAACTGGAAGCTGCCCTGAAGGAAATCATCGCCGAAGTAGGTGCCACCAGCGGTAAGGACATGGGCAAGGTGATGGGCGTAGCCAGCAAGAAACTGGCCGGACTGGCCGAAGGACGTGCCATCTCGGCCAAAGTTAAAGAGCTGCTGGGATAAAACGAACAAGACGGTACTTGCCAGCTGGCAGACCCGTCGGTTTTACGGAGAGGGGATACAGGATTCGTCCTGCATCCTCTTTCTTTTTATCCCTACCACTACTGTTGCGGGCATACAACCGGTGCAAAGCACGCACAGACACGCTCAGTCGAACAGCTCCTTCAGCACCTCCAGCGACCGCAGTTCGGGGAAGTCGGGCAAATGCAGACGATAATAGTCGTTGATGACAGACAGGCAGCGGGCACGCTCGGTACGGCTCATGCCGAACAGGTGCATCGTCTCGTAGTTCATACGCATCAGACGCCGCAGACGCGCGGCCTCCTGCGGACCAATGTAATGCGAGTGTGTCTGCGGACGCAGCGAAGTGAAGCAGGCAGCCTGCAGGTCGAAATAATCGCCCTCGGCATAATGCTCCAGATTGGGGTACAGACCCAGGAAGCGCGACAGGCGCATCAGAAAAACCAGATGAAAATTGGCAAAGCCGCCACGGCACTCGTCCAGCCAGACGACCGAATGCTGCAGATAGGCAAACAGCGGACGGTTTTCGGCCTCCTCGCGCAAGGCACGACACAGGAACTCGGATAAGAACAAAGCAATGGCCGACTTGTAAGGATCGAACGGCAGCGACGAAAAAGGATAGAACGACTTTGCCTCCTTTACCTTATACATAGTAGCGTTCGGCCGATAGTCCGCTTCCAGTTCCACCATCGCCAGGGGCTGAAACAAAGCCGTCTTCACGGGCGCCTTGCGCGAACGCGACACGGGCAGCAGGAACGACGTGCGTCCCGACACCTCGGTATAAACGTCCGCAATGAGCGAACTGTCCTTGTACTTCAACGTGCGCAGCACGATTCCACGAGTCTTCTGTAGCATGCCAATCTCTCCTTTCCGAAGGCAAATCTACAAAAAAATCCTTTTGCTTCACGTGCCATGCATCCAAATATCTCTTCGCCATCCTACCCCCTCCAGACACCCTCTACGAGCACCCTTTGAGGGACACTTGCACGGCTCGTGAGAGACACTTGTACGGCTCGCGAGAGACACTTGCACGGCTCGCGAGTAACACTTGCACGGCTCACGAGCCATACAAGCATAGTAGAAAAGCCCCTCCTGCCCCCTCCATACCATCCCTACAGCTTCCACCAACCCGCCAGCCCCATTTTCCACCACTTTCCACAGTTGGGCAAAAGAAAAATGCATTTTCCCATAAAAAATTTATCACCGTCTATTTATTTGATTTACAATATATTACACGCAGTTTACGAGTATTTCAAACAAAAAACTTCGAAAATTTTCTTGCGAATGTTTTGGTAATTCAAAAATAGTTTCTACCTTTGCATCCGCAAACGAGAAACAAAGACACTCGCTAAGAGCGGAAACGCTCGACAAAAGGATGGCCCGTTCGTCTATCGGTTAGGACGCAAGATTTTCATTCTTGAAAGGGGGGTTCGATTCCCCCACGGGCTACTAAATAAAAAGATAAACGAATTAAAAAAAGATTAGTCGAGATGGCAAATCATAAATCATCACTGAAAAGAATCAGACAGGAAGAGAAGAGAAGACTTCACAACAGATACTATGGCAAGACCATGAGAAATGCTGTTAGAAAACTTCGCGCAACTACTGACAAAGCAGAGGCTACTGCCATGCTTCCGCTCGTTGCAAAAATGCTGGATAAGTTGGCTAAGAACAACACCATCCACAAAAACAAAGCCAATAACTTGAAGTCGAAGTTGGCTCTCTACATCAACAAGCTGGCTTAAGCTGATTGAGTACAAACAAAAGATACAGAAAGGCGAGATTTTTTAATCTCGCCTTTTTTTGTATCTCAAAGATTTTCACTAACTTTGCTCTGTTATTACAATAAGGAAAATACAATATGACAGAAGAAGAAAAGATAAACGGCGAGAACAACTATTCGGCCAGTAACATCCAAGTCCTCGAAGGCTTGGAAGCCGTACGCAAGCGTCCCGCCATGTACATCGGCGACATCAGCGAAAACGGTCTGCACCACCTCGTCTACGAGGTAGTAGACAACTCCATCGACGAAGCCATGGCCGGCTACTGCGACCACATCGAAGTAACCATCAACGAAGACAACTCTATCACCGTGCAAGACAACGGACGAGGTATCCCCGTCGACTTCCACGAGAAAGAACAGAAATCGGCACTCGAAGTGGTAATGACCGTGCTCCACGCCGGCGGAAAGTTCGATAAAGGTTCCTACAAAGTATCAGGCGGTCTGCACGGCGTCGGCGTATCCTGCGTCAATGCCCTCTCCACGCACATGACCACACAAGTATTCCGCAACGGAAAAATCTATCAGCAGGAATACGAATGCGGAAAGCCCCTCTACCCCGTCAAGGAAGTAGGCACATGCGACCCCGCCTTCACCGGAACCAAACAGACCTTCTGGCCCGACGGAAGTATCTTCACCGTCACCACCTATAAATACTCTACCTTGCAGGCACGTCTGCGCGAACTGGCATACCTCAACGCAGGTATCCGCATCACACTGACCGACCTCCGCGAGAAAGACGAAGACGGCAACCCTATCCGCGAAGTATTCCACTCGGAAGAAGGCGTGAAAGAGTTCGTCCGCTACCTGAACAGCAACAACATACCCCTGTTCAACGACGTCATCTACCTGAACACCGAAAAAGCCGGCGTGCCCATCGAGTGCGCCATCATGTATAACACCGGCTACCGCGAGAACCTCCATTCCTACGTCAACAACATCAACACCAAGGAAGGCGGAACACACGAAGCCGGATTCCGTGCTGCGCTGACCCGTGTACTGAAGAAGTACGGTGAAGAAACCTGCGCCAAGCAGCTCGAAAAAGCCAAAGTAGAAATATCGGGCGAAGACTTCCGCGAAGGACTCATCGCCGTTATCTCCGTCAAAGTGTCCGAGCCCCAGTTCGAGGGACAGACCAAGACTAAGCTGGGCAACAGCGAAGTAAGCGGCGCCGTCAACCAGGCCGTGGGCGAAGCCCTCACTAACTACCTGGAAGAGCATCCCAAGGAAGCCAAACTGATTGTAGATAAAGTGATACTGGCTGCCACCGCCCGTGTGGCTGCCCGCAAGGCGCGCGAGTCCGTACAGCGCAAGTCGCCCATGAGTGGCGGCGGAATGCCCGGCAAACTGGCCGACTGCTCCAGCAAGGACCCCGACGAATGCGAACTCTTCCTGGTCGAGGGAGACTCTGCAGGCGGATCGGCCAAGCAAGGCCGCAACCGTACGTTCCAGGCCATCCTGCCCCTGCGCGGTAAAATCCTGAACGTAGAGAAAGCCATGTGGCACAAAGCCTTCGAAAGCGAAGAAGTCAACAACATCATTCAGGCACTGGGCATCCGCTTCGGCGTCGACACGGAAGACAGCAAAAAAGCCAACATCGACAAGCTGCGCTACAAGAAGGTAATCATCATGACCGATGCCGATGTCGATGGTTCGCACATCGACACCCTCATCATGACGCTCTTCTTCCGTTACTTCC
>NZ_FR883095.1:8101-27803 GCF_000435115.1 Bacteroides sp. CAG:633
GCTCTTCTTCCGTTACTTCCCCGAAGTCATCCAGCAAGGCTATCTGTACATTGCTACACCGCCCCTCTACCTCTGCACCAAAGGCAAGGTGAAAGAATACTGCTGGACCGACCAACAGCGCCAACGTTTCATCGACACCTACGGTGGTGGTTCGGAGAACGCCATTCACACCCAACGCTACAAAGGTTTGGGTGAGATGAACCCCGAACAGCTGTGGGAAACAACCATGAACCCCGAAAACCGTATGCTGAAGCAGGTGCATCTGGAGAATGCTGCCGAAGCCGACTACACCTTCTCCATGCTGATGGGCGAAGACGTTGGTCCGCGTCGCGAGTTCATCGAAAAGAACGCCACATACGCCAACATCGATGCATAAACAATCGTAATATATTAACCAACCTCACATCTTACAACGAAGAATCCCCGGAACAACAGGAAACTCCTGCTCGTTCCGGGGCTTTTCCGTTTCTGTCCCTCGGGAACAACTGTCTACCCCCTTTTCCTCCACCCCATTCACACCAACGTAACAACAAAGAGAAAAAATCATTAAAAAAAGAAAGATTTCCTGAGAAAAAGCTCTTAAAGGTTGTTTTATTATCCGAAAAGTATACTTTTGTAACAGATTCATATAAGAATCTTATTTGAAGTAACAAATCGACAGTCGATTTCCGTTTGCGAAAGCGATTGCCGATCCCTCTCGAAAGCCAGACAAACTCCTCCGGGAATATGTATGGCCTATTGTATAACCTTACTAATACGAAAAACAAACCATTAAAAAGAAAAGCCTATGAACATTCAAAGTATCGGCGAAAGCGCAGGCATCATCTGGAACCTGCTTCAAAGCGAAAGCCGGAAATGGGACTATCAGGAAATCAAACAGGCAACCGGCCTGTCGGACCGAATCATCAACGCTGCCATCGGCTGGCTGGCACGCGAAGGAAAACTTTCTATCGAGGAAACCAAAGTAGGAAGAAGAAACGTATTATACATCGAACTAAATTATTATATCGGCTAAATTATGGATAAATACACTATCGGAAACAATGCAGGCATCGTCTGGACCTTGCTGAACGACGGCAAACGCTGGAAATACGAAGACCTGAAAGCCGCATCGGCACTATCGGACAGAGACCTGAACGCAGCTATCGGCTGGCTGGCACGAGAAGACAAAATCTACTTCGAGACAGACAGCAACAACGCGGAATACCTATACCTTTCTGTCAACATCTATTATTAAAAAGACAGTAGGAGCAACATCTACACATAAGCTCCCGCCCGGCACAGCCATCGGCCAACCGGACGGGAGCTTATACTTTTCGCCGCAATCAGTCTTTCTCCAGATAGTTCCAGACCATCGCACTGAAGGCTGCACCCACAAAAGGCGCAATAATAAAGAGCCATAGCTGCGACAACGCTGCTCCACCCTCGAACAAGGCTGGACCGATGCTACGTGCCGGATTGACCGACGTACCCGTGATGGGAATGCAGACAATGTGTACCAGCACCAGCGTCAGACCGATGGCCAGTCCAGCCAACTGTCCGGCACCTTTTTTAGGGTCGGTCGAACCCAAGACAACCAGAACAAAGATAAACGTAAACACCGCCTCGGCCACGAAGGCTTGCACCGTCTCGCCAGCGTCGAAGCTGTTGGCACCCGTTGCCGTAGGGCCGTCGTGCGCACCAGTCGTGATAAGCGCATAAAGCACCGCCGACCCGATAACGGCTCCAATCACCTGAAACACCATGTACATAGCGGCCTCTTTGCCCTTCATGCGTCCCGAAAGGAAAACGCCCAGCGTAATGGCCGGATTGATATGGCAACCCGAAATGCCTCCAATAGCATAAGCCATGGCCACAACCGACAGTCCGAAGGCCAAAGCTACTCCAATAGTTCCTACACCGGCGCCTACCGTATCGGCCACGCTGCCGGCAAAAACAGCACTACCACATCCCATGAGGACGAGCACCATCGTCCCCACCATTTCTGCAATGTACTTTTTCATAAGCATATAAGATTGGTTATCCAACAATTATACGCTTTTTTTCCGAGAAAAACAAGTCTTGGGGAGAGAAATCGAGGAAAAGCACCCTTTGCCCATACCCATCTCCGCCCGATCCGGCAAAACATCAACACCTGTTTCCTGCAGAAAATACAAAGAAAAAGAGAGGCATCGGAGCACACTTATACGGCTCACGAGAGACACTTGTACGGCTCACGAGAGACACTTGCACGGCTCACGAGCAATATTAACCACTATTCAGAAGTTGAAATGCTATTCAGATAGCAGACACCATCCTGCCTGCAGTCACCGCCCGCGATCGTAACGCTGCGCGGCAATCAGTATATAAAATGCTCCCAGCATGGGTACCAACACGACACTTAACAGCAAGGCTATCTGCCCGCGCATGCCAGCCAACACCAGCAAGTAATGGCACAGAACGAGGAGCACCCCGATCATGCAGAACGCACGGCACATGAAAGTCCTCAACCCTTCGACATCGACTTTCTTCTGCCGCTCGGACGACATCGTGTTGTAGCCCGCTATCAGTTTCGGGTTTTTCCGTACAAGCAGTCCCAAGACAACAAACAGGGCGGCAAAAAGCCAGACGAGATAAGCTTCCATAACCTTCTATCATTTATACATATCGATATCCACTACCCAGCAATCATCCACATACATCTTTGTTCCAGCATAACTATGTATTTCAAATACAAAATAATCTGCTATAGCAGGAACTTCGATCGTGTAATCAAACAGTTGCCACTCTCCATATTCAAGAGGAAAAGAAGAGAGTCCGTACCCGCCTCCTCGTATAACTCCCCATGTAGCATCGTCATAAAAAGAGGCCAACACATCATTCGGAATATTATTGGTTCCGCCTTCACGGAAATAGCAATACATTCGCGGTTTAGTACCCGTACATTCCGGTTCTATGTAATAATGAAAACGCAAACGAAGAAGATGCCCGGGGGTCACCTTCACTTTTTGACTCAATGCTGCCGTAATTCCCTTAGCTGGTGAAAGCATACAGACCGCATACGACCCTTCATAGACAACATCTCTTTCCTTTATTATACAATCTTTATTACGCAAAGACCATCCCGACAAATAAGTATTCCCCATAGGAAGAGTAGTCCATTCCTCACAATTTCCATTTGTTAACAAATTCATTATGGGCTTCAATTCCAGTTCTTCCAATTTATCCAAATCGGAAGGAGAATCATTGCCTTCTTTACACGAAGTAAATAAAAGGCAAACAATCAGTAATAGATTTAAGTACAGACAACGCATATAATTCTAACTACCCGTTCACAATTTTACAGCATCCCCTGCTTCTCCAACTCCTCGGCTGCAATCTCCAGTTCCTTGTACCAGTCTTCGCCGAACTTGCGGATAAGGGGTTCACGCAGGAATTTATAGACAGGCACATTCTCTTTGCGCCCCAAGAGGACAGCCGCTTTGCAAACGTCCCAACGATGGTAGTTCACCGCCTTGTAGGGACCGTAATCGCCTACGCGGATGGGGTACAGATGGCAGGAAACGGGCTTGTAGAAATCGGTCTTACCGGCACGGAACGCTTTCTCGATGGCGCAGTAGCAGCAACCGCGCTCGTCGTAGCAAGTGAAGACACAATCTTTGTTGTTGACGATGGAGGTCACCAGATCGCCCTCGCAATCGGTATAGACTACGCCCTGACGGTCGATAACGGCACGCGCCTCGGGGCTCAGTTCGTCCCAAATGACGGGAAGCACTTCTTCCAACTTTTCCACTTCGTCCAGCTCAACGGGCGCTCCCGCATCGCCTTCAATACAACACTGCCCTTTGCAGGCATCCAGGTCGCAAAGGAACTTCTCGCGAAACACATCGAAACTCACTACTACGTCGCCTATCTGTACCATAATTATTCAATATCTCTTACTAACTGACAAAAATAAATCAGATCACTGTATACCGACTTTTTTTCCCTAACTGGGAAAAAATTTTTTTCTAACTGGAGAATATTATTTTCCTAACTGGGAAAAAAATCCGCCCCAGTTACCCCCAGCCAATACTCTGTACCGGTATCTGTCAAACATTTGCTCTTTCAAGATATTTTCCACATACCTTTAATAGCATTGCCATGAATAGCACTTATTGCCAGTACTCCCGCTTAGATAACGGAATATAGAGTTTTTATATTTGTCTTTCTTCTATTCATAAAAAAAGAGGGTGCGTCCGAATACTCTACAACACACCCTCTCTTGCTAAAATTACTTAATCAGATCCTTACCCGTCATCTCTGCCGGCTGAGGCATGCCGAGGATGTGGAGGATAGACGGAGCCACGTCGGCCAGTACGCCGTTCTCTACCTTGGCATTCTTGTTTTCCGTGACATATACGAACGGAACCGGGTTCAGCGAGTGGGCTGTGTTGGGTGTGCCGTCGGCATTCAGTGCGTGATCGGCATTACCGTGGTCGGCAATGATGATGACTTCGTAGCCGTTGGCCTTGGCTGCCTCAACAGTGTCGCGAACGCAGTTGTCGATGGCAACGACTGCCTTCTCAATGGCTGCATAAACGCCCGTGTGACCCACCATATCGCCGTTGGCGTAGTTCACCACGATGAAGTCGTACTTCTGTGTACCGATAGCCTCTACCAGTTTGTCCTTCACTTCGTAAGCGCTCATTTCAGGCTTCAGGTCGTAAGTGGCAACCTTGGGCGAAGGAACGAGGATGCGGTCTTCGTTGGCATACGGAGTTTCGCGGCCACCGTTGAAGAAGAAGGTTACGTGGGCATATTTCTCTGTCTCGGCAATGTGCAGCTGCGTCTTGCCGTTGTTGGCCAGATATTCGCCCAGCGTGTTCTGAACGTTCTCCTTGTCGAAGAGGATGTGCACGCCCTTGAACGATGCGTCGTACGGCGTCATGCAGTAGTATTGCAGACCGGGGATGGTGTGCATGCCCTGTTCCGGCATATCCTGCTGGGTCAGTACGATGGTCAGCTCTTTGGCACGGTCGTTGCGGTAGTTGAAGAAGATCACTACGTCGCCTTCCTTAATGGTGCCATCGAAAGCGCCGTTTACGATAGGCTTGATGAATTCGTCAGTTACACCTTCGTCGTAAGACTCCTGCATGGCTTGTACCATATCGGTAGCTACACGACCCTGTCCGTTAACAAGCAGGTCGTATGCTTCTTTCACACGTTCCCAGCGTTTGTCGCGGTCCATAGCGTAGAAACGGCCCACGATGCTGGCAATGCGGCCGGCCGACTGTGCGCAGTGAGCAGTCAGTTGTTCGATGAAGCCCTTACCGCTCTTCGGGTCGGTATCACGACCGTCCATGAAGCAGTGGATGAAGGTAGTGTCCTGCAAACCGTATTCCTTGGCAATGTCGCAGAGCTTGAACAGGTGATCGAACGAAGAGTGAACACCGCCGTTCGAAGTCAGTCCCATGAAGTGGATGTTCTTGCCATGCTCCTTGGCATACGTGAAGGCAGAAACAATTTCCTTGTTCTGCAGGATGCTGTTGTCGGCGCAGGCACGATTGATCTTCACGAGGTCCTGATAAACGATGCGTCCGGCACCGATGTTCAGGTGACCTACTTCAGAGTTACCCATCTGACCGTCGGGCAAACCTACGTTCTCGCCGCTCGCCTGGAGCTGTGAGTGCGGATAGTTGGCCAGCAGACTGTCCCAGTAAGGAGTGGGAGTGTTGAAGATCACGTCGTCCTTCTGATGGTCGCCACAACCCCAACCATCGAGAATCATTAAAAGAGCTTTCTTTGCCATAATGCTTAATGTATTTAAAGTTTAAATCAATCTTATTTCTTTTCCGGCCGCAAAGTTACAAAAAAAGATGCGTATGTAAAGGATTAATCTATGTTAAGTTAACACCCTTTTCGACGGTTATCTGAAAAGAATCCTTACCTTTGGACATGAGAGAGTATCTCAAGATGATTCACATAACACTGAAAACAACATGAAAAACATTTTCTTCTGCCTCCTGCTCCTGCTATCAGGACTGCTGACGGCACAAACCATCGAGAACCCCACGTTCAAGGCACGCAACGGCAGCATCCGCAACATCACCCGCATCGAGCGCACCCCTGAGTACACTAAAGTCTATATTCACGCCATTTTCCGTCCGCACTGGTGGATTATGGAAGACGGAGAAAACTATTTGGAAGATGTTGCCACCGGCAAACGCTACGCACAAACGGGCGCCGAAGGCATCGAACTGAAAAAAGAAACCTTCATGCCCGATTCGGGCGAAATGGACTTTGTACTGCTGTTTGAACCCCTGCCCAAGGAAACACAGACCATCCACATGATTGACCCTAACGGCAACGAAAGCAATACTTACGACATCTCGTTAGTGCCCGCAAACCCCAAGCAGCCATCGCCTCTGAAACAGGTGGAAGGCAACTGGTTTGCCGACGACGCGCAAGGCCACTGGACGTATGGCGTCCACGACTCGCTCGTCATCCTGAACAACCGATTGTACGATCTGACCGAATGCCGCAAGAAAGGGAAGCGCATCGTGCTGACTGCCCGCAGCCGCACAAACGGCTCCACCGCCACCCTGCAACTGACACCACGCAAGGATGGCTCCTGCCTCATTGCCCTCGACGGTGACGAAGCGCAGCGTTATGTCCGTACCCGTCCTGAGACGGTTGCCGCCGAAACCGACAACGGTTATGGAGAAGACTTTTTCCGCCGCGATAGCGTCTACCTGCAAGGCTATCTGAACGGATACGACCCGCGACTGGGCTTCGATAGCGGCATCCTCTATCTGAAAGACGAAATCACCCGGCAGGACTATCCCACCGTGGTGCCCATCAACCCCGACGGCAGTTTCCAATGTTCCTTCCTCCTGCGACATCCCGTCTGCGAAAACCTGATAATTAGAAATATAGATATACCTTTCTATGTCGAACCGGGCGACACCGTCACCCTCTACATAGACTGGGAAGACGTCATGGCCCGCAGCCGCGCACGCGATATAAACTACCCCCTCTCTCACACCGCCTACATGGGCAAGAGGACCGACCTGTCGTACCTGGCCATGACACTGAGCAAACGCTTTCGGTATCCTTACAACCAATTGTCCGAAGCACAAAAGACGCTGACGCCCGCCCAGTTCCAGGAACGGCTGAAACCCGTCATCGACCAATGGCAACAGCAGGCCGACTCGCTCTGCCGCCTTTACGCCCCCTCGCAAAAGGCCGTGTCGCTGATACGCAACCAGAAAGCTACACAGACAGGTATGGCTTACTTCGATTTCCAAATGGACCGCAGCTACTATGCACAGCAAGACACCACCAATCAGATACTGAAAGTGCAACCCGACGCCTCCTACTACGATTTTCTGAAGGAAATGCCTCTGAACGAGCAGTCGGTATTAGTCAATTACGGCACAGACTTTTTTATCAACCGCTTCGAATTCATGAGTCCGCTTTCCATTCCCCTTCAGGAACAGATAAACATGCAGAACGATGAAGCCTTTCAGGCCCTTCCCTTAAAAGAAAGACAGCTGAGACTTCAGCTGAGATTCTCTGAGAAAAAGGACAGCATCGTCAACAGCTTGTGCGCCACGCCCTCCCCATTGCTTTGGCAAATAGCCCGTGTGCGTAACCTACGCTTCATATTATCTGATGCATTTATGCAACGTCAGTATGCCGAAGCCTTCCTTACCCAGCTGGAAAAAACCGTCACTCATCCTTATCTGCGAGCCACGGCCCGCGAAATGTTGGAAGAACGGTTCCCCGACACCCCAACGACGTCGTACCAACTGCCCGAAGGGAAAGCTACCGACATCTTCCGCCGTATCATCGCGCCCCATGCAGGCAAAGTGCTGTTCGTTGACTTCTGGGCAACCACCTGCGGTCCCTGCCGGGCAGGCATAAAGGCTACGGCCAAGCTGCGCGAGCAATACCGCAACCATCCCGAATTCCAGTTCGTTTACATCACCAGTGAAGCCGAATCGCCCCTGAAAGACTATACGGAATACGTGGAGAAGAACCTGAAAGGCGAAGCCAGCTACCGCTTGGGGGACACGGACTACAAGTACCTGCGCCAGCTCTTCCGCTTCAACGGCATTCCGCATTACGTCGTGGTGGAAAAGGACGGCAGCATTTGCACCGAAAACGTCGAAGCCTACAACCTGGCCTCCTTCCTGCAACGACGTTTCGGCACGGAACAGAAGAAAACAGAATAACGCGCTGAATATCATGACAATGCAACGTCCTTCGCGAAGGGCGCTTATCCCCCGTTTGTGGGACACTTGTGTGGAACAAATGTAACGCAAGTGTGGCTCGCGAGCCGTGCAAGTGTGGTTCACGAGCCACACAAGTATCCCACAAACGGGGTACTTGTACCTTTCCCGCCGACCGGCAGAACCCGCCCTGAGGCATCCCGCCAACCGGTTCCTTCCCCCAAATTGAAACAAAACCTAAAAAAACAGGCCGGATGCACCGGCTATCGGTCCGTTTCATTACTTTTGCCCCGCATTAAAAACAAATTGAGAACAAGATATGGACGATTCAAACCCTCGAACGTGCAACAGTATTAACCCTTAACCGCGGACGGAGACCCTCTGCATCGCCAGCCTCCGTACGCAACCTAAGAAAGGAGGCTATCACCGATGAGAAAGTATCTCTACAGCGAAAACGGCTTCGTAGAGAAGCCTGTGTGGGCACCCAACTGCTGGGTAAATGTAGAATGCCCCGACAACAACGATTTCCAATTCCTGACTCGCGAACTTAACGTACCCGAATCCTTCCTGGAGGACATTGCCGACGCCGACGAACGGCCCCGCACCGAGACCGAAGGCAACTGGCTGCTGACCATCCTGCGCATCCCCATGCAGAGCAGCGACCCGCAGATTCCCTTCATCACCGTGCCCATCGGCATCATCACCAACAACGACATCATCGTCTCCGTCTGCTATTACCACACGGAGCTACTGCCCGACTTCATCCAGCACACGCGCCGCAAGGGCATCTGTGTGAACAACAAACTGGACCTCATCCTGCGCCTCATCTACTCCTCGGCCGTCTGGTTCCTGAAGTACCTGAAGCAGATCAACAACGAAGTGGCCAACGCCGAGAAAGAGTTGGAGAAGAGCATCCGCAACGAAGACCTGCTGCGACTGATGAAGCTGCAAAAGACACTGGTTTACTTCGACACCTCCATCCGCGGCAACGAGGTACTGATAGGCCGCCTGAAGAACATCTTCCAGAACACCGGCATGCTGGACATGGAGCTGCTGGACGACGCCGTCATCGAGCTGCGCCAGGCCTACAACACGGTGAACATCTACAGCGACATCCTGACCGGCACGATGGACGCCTTCGCCTCCATCATCTCGAACAACGTGAACGACATCATGAAACGCATGACGAGCCTCAGCATCACGCTGATGATACCCACCGTCATCGCCAGCTTCTACGGCATGAACGTGGACATCCACCTGGATGCCTTCCCCCATGCCTTCCTGCTCATCGTGGTGCTGTCCGTCGCCCTGTCGGCGGTGACGTTCGTGTGGTTCAGGAGGATCAAGTGGTTCTGAGAAGAAATAGCATAAAAAAGATAGGAGATGTACACTACAAACGATGTGCACATCCCCTACTCTTAGTTATCCAATGTATTGGATATTAGCCCATGTACTATACAGACGGGGTACCTGGATTAGGTTTAACTGTTACGGCTACATTGTAAACAAATGTCTTCCACTTATATGTAAAGGTAACCGGAATGTAAATGATGTATTCCTTATTAACCGGCGTACCGCTGTAGTTATAGTAAACCAATTCGTCTTTACCTCCAGAAGTTGTTCTGATAATCTTCACATTCTTTGGCAATGCACCATCCTGGTAACCTTCAACCGGTTCAATATTTCCATCAACTAACTTCAAGTTGGTCTTCAGTCTCGAAGGATCCAATTCACCGGTAGCCAGATCGAGGTATGGCCATTCACCTTCGTTTGCTTCATAGAATTCCCACAGTGCTTTCGGCAATCCGACTGTATTAGCAACGGTAGAATTGTTCCAAGCCTTGTATGTGAATTTACCTTCTATAGAGATACGAGAACCACCTTCCTGGGCATCAGTGAACGGTGCCAATGTCGGATCGCTCATAGTCAACGGTTCAATGATGAATGCCTCATAAGCCTTCACGGTCTTCACATTCCAGTCTTTGCCAACTGCATCGCAAAGTACAGCTTCCATTCTAACCGGAACATCTGCTCCAACCAATGCCTTGGCTGCTTCTGTCGGTTTCTCACCGGTGCGCGGAGCATGGATTGCATTTTCCTCTTCCAGACGAATGTTGTAAGTCTGTTCTGCCGCATTCAAGAAGTTCTTTCTTTCATTGATGATCTTGGCAGCAACTTCACCGTTAATCCACAATATAGATACGTAGTAAGAGGTTCCGTCAATCGTTTCCAGTCTATTTTGTACCGTTGCCTTCTTAGGCTCATACTTCATTGCCGAACGGTTGTAATACTGGTAAGTATAGTTATTGATGCGCGTATCGTCAAACACGAAACGAATGGTTTCATAAGGTTTCTTATAGAAATCTTCCTTCACTTTACCACAGTCATACCAAACGGCATCTTCTGCGAATAATGGCTTCGTACCTTCTTCATTCAGGAATCCGTTCAACAAGTCGGTATAAATGTTACAAGTTGCATTTTCATCCTTCCAGTCTGCTGCGTTTGTTTCCAGTTCGCCCCATGCCGGGTTGGATTCTTCCGTATCATAAACAATCGGGTTAACGTTGAAGATTGTGTACTTCGGATCTGTTGTCTTCCAGTATGTACCCAAGTGACCCCAAACGCCAAGTTCAGGCATGTTCACTCTTCTCTTCAATGTAATCTTCAGATCCGGATAAGACTTGGAATCATTTCTGTAGTAAACAACCTTGCTGAAGTCTTTGTACTTCTGACCCGGCCAGATGTTGCCCATTGTTTCTGTTGTCAAATCCCAAAGGATATTATAAGAATCTACACCACCTTCGGTATTGATTACGTTCTTAGCCGTACCATAAGGTTCAGAAGCATTTTCGTCAAATGTCGTATAGATAGCCTTGAATTCTTCGTGAGTCATACCGCCTTCTTTAGCCTGGTGGTAGATTAATTCATTCATCATCTGAGTCGTTACACGGCTTTGGATGCCACAAGCATAGCAAATCGGATCAAACTCGATTGTGATTTCCTTCACACCAATTTCTCTTGTCCATTTTACTTTCAGATAGCGCTGTGCAACCAATGCATCACCGTTTTTGGTATCAACCAATGATATACGCACGATAGGCTCACGACCGATAGCTGTAGCAGATGTTCCTTCAATTGTATACACCTTTGATGTCATGATACCATTGGACGGAGAATCAATTTTTGCAAACTTCTGCTGGTCGGTCTTATTGGTATTACCTTCCGGACCTCCTAAAGTGATGTATGGAGCTGCTGCCAGACTAAAGCGGAATTCCAGACCATAATCCTTGTAATTCTTGAACAGTTCGTGTTGAGCATGATCCTTCCATGCCTCTGCCTCATCAGAAACACAGACTGTTACATACTTCTTCAGATCCAGTTCTTCGGCATAGTCTGCATAAATGTCAATATCCTTACCTGCTAAAGATTCATATGTACAAATGGAGTCACGATAGTGTACATAGAAACTTCCATTGGCATCTGTCTGAACTTCGTCAGCAAAATAGTCGGTAGTCAAAGGTTTGCTGAAATTTGTTCTGATATTGGCAATATAAGGCACTTTAACCAGCTCTTCAATACGCGAATATTCAGAGTTCACATAGGTCTTTGTCCCTGCTTCATAAGCTTTCCGTTCCTCAGCATCCAGATTTTCCTTAGCAATGGCAGCTTTAGCCGATGCCATCCAGAATTTTTCTTGTCCAGGTGCGGGGTGAGCATCGCCCGTGCTCATGATTCGGTCGTTCAAGAATTCTTTGCTTTTCTTGAAAGTAACAGTCATCAGACTCTTGTCAATTTTAAAACCTGTCACTTCAATAGGACTGTTCTGCTTAATCAGGTCACTTTCAGCTGCACGAGTTATGTTTTTAGAAGTCATGCAGTCGAAGGCTAGACTTTCCAGATCCTGCGTACGGACACCCATATTAGGACTTACCTGATAATATGCCTCGTTCTTCTCACTAGACAGATAACGTACTTTCGCACCCGCTACAGCCGTATGGTCCAACACAGGGCGTTTGGAGTGATCGGCAGGTGTTGTCATTACTGGATGCAATGGGTCAGAATAATCCGTTACAGCATGTCCTTTAATAGGAGTATATACCTGCGGAGTATATTTCAACGAAGTGAAAATAATGGCAGGAATACCATTGATATGCTGCGTAGGAACCAAATTCATGCTTGTCAGACGATGGCCTAACAGTCTGATAACTTCTTCACTTAACTGAGATACTTTTGCAGCCAAAGCATTCAGCTCTTCGTCTGATACAAAATCACTTAAAAGTTCCGCTTTCAAAGCTTCAATTTTCGCATTTACGTCCTCTAGTGAAGCTTTTTTGCCCAACTCTTCCTGAATTTTCTTTTCAGCATCAGCAATTGCTTGCTTCAGCATTTGTTCCAATTCTTCCTGTGTCACTCCATCAGGAGTGTTTTCACCAACTTGAGCCAAAGCTTCTTCAGCTTCAGCTTTAGCAGCCTGAGCTTCTTTGATTGCTTTATCAGCATCAGCGACAGCCTTATTAATGGCAGATTCAACGCTACTGATTTCTGATCTTAACTCCTCAATAGAAGCTTTCTGATTCACTTGCTCCTGCAGATTAGCAATCTCATCATCGTAATCTTTGCAAGAGGTAAATGTTCCAGTGGAAGCCATTAATAGGGCACTCACTAGCATTACATTAAGATACCTTCTTCTCATAGCACATAACATTAAAAAGTTAAACATATTTCCAGGATTTTCCTGTTGTCATGCAAATGTAGCCCAATCCGTTTCATCAAGTTAGGATTTTTAAAGCAAGAATAAGGATTTTTAAACCCAATTCTATCCTACAAATAGGAAAATTGAAGCATTAATTTTTAATAATCAACTAATAATCAATATATTAAAAATCCTACTAATACGTCATTCATTTCTCATTCATCCGCAATTTTCAGTCTTCTGATTATCAAAAAGCAGACAGTTTTGGGACTCAAAATTTGCCATCAATCTAAATTGAACCCAGATTTGAAAGCATAAATTCTTTTTTTCAACAATAGCAAACGTTAAATAAGAAGGGACACAACAGCAGAATTGCAGGCACACCAGCCTGCATTTATTAGATTAGAAAAGTCGCGAGTAACTGTGAATGTGCAGTTCAGCTAACCACACAACTTACGTTACGAATGCAATATTAGCTTATTAATTAGAGATTCTTCCGGATGACTTTTGCACACTTCACTCCAAATCCGGGATGAACATACGTCCTTATTGAGGCGTTTTACGGAACAATGAAGGGGTTGTGGAAAACAGTTGTTTGAATACGCGCGTAAAATAACTGGTATCTTCGAAACCACAGTTCATGGCAATCTCACCAATAGGCTGCTCTGTGGAAGCCAGCAGGCGCTTGGCTTTTTCCATACGGATTAATAAAATATAAGCCGTAGTACTGTAATTGGTTATGGCTCGTATTTTACGATTCAGTTGAGACTTACTGACACAAAATTTATCTGCAACCATTTCCGCATTCAGTGCCTTTTCGGCCAAATGCTGATGTATAAATTCAGTCAAGTTGTTCAGGAAGTCACGGTCGGCAGGACGCAATTCAACGTTCCCCGTATTGCCCTCGCACAATGCTTTCGAGTATTTTTCACGCAGGATGCGCCGCTGGTTCAGGATATTTTCAATTTGCAGCAATAGTTCGTCGGCATTGAAAGGTTTCAATAAATAAGCCTCTGCTCCAACCTGTATTCCCTTCAACCTATCGGTTTCCTCACTTTTCGCTGTTGTAATGATGATAGGGATATGGTTGAGCGTTTGTGAACTGCGTATATTTTGACACAAGGTGTATCCATCCATCTCAGGCATCATCAGATCCGTAATGATTAAATCGGGCATATTTTCATTGCATACGTTCAAAGCTTCACATCCATTGTGTGCATGCCTGATCCGATACTTGCCCTCAACGAGCTTATGAATGTAGAATGACACATCTTGATTATCTTCCACAATCAGAATCAACGGATTAGCATTCTCTAAAGGTTCTTCATCTATTACGGTTATATCACAGGCTTCAGCAGGCTTTTCATCGTTTTCCGGCAAACTACTCAAAGCAGGTTCACTTTCTTCAACCCGAATTTCAATGTGAGCCTTTGGATTCTGTAAGGGTATCCGGATGGTAAATTCGGCTCCTCCCTCTTTGCTGTTGTCAGCGGTGATACTTCCATTCATACTTTCAACCATTTGCTTGACAAAAGCCAATCCGATACCGGTACCCATATTATTTTTGCTGTTTGCCCCTTGGTAAAATGCGTCAAAGATGTATGGAAGTTCTTCTTTTGATATTCCTTGCCCGTTATCAGTAATTTGCAGAATCAACTGCTTGTCGGATGCTGTGCCCAAGTGAACTTGTATCATTCCCTCTTTGGGAGCGAATTTAATAGCATTACCGAGCACATTCTGCAATATTTTATTGATGTATTCAGGAATGTAATCTGCCTGTAGCGTCTGTACTTGTGTAGTGAAGATGAGTTGGATATGTTTGGCATTCAGATAACAGCGATAGCCATCCAAAACCAACCGGATGTAAGAAACAATATCTGCATGCACCCATTTCTGCTGTTCCATACCCGGAGCCGATTTGGCTGCATCAAGCAACTGGTTAACCAGTCCGAGCAGACTGCGGCTTTGTCTGATAATGGTATCCAGATAATCGTCCACATCTTTTTTCCCCAACTCCTGTTTTTTCAACTGTTCAGCCAAGCCTATGACGACAGTAAGTGGAGTCCGAAATTCATGGGTAATGTTAGTAAAGAAAGTACTTCTCATCTGAATCGTACGTTTCAGCTGCCGGTTGGTTCGGAGACGTATGCGCTGAATGTATAGCAGAAGCAATATAATAGTTACAGCCAATATAGCAAATAACACACTACCTATAAGAATTGTATTTTTGGATTTCTGCTCTGTTCGATAAGCATTCCGAGCCACGTTGACAGTTTTCTGAGCTTTATTCCTCTCATACTTCATCTGTAAGTTCAGCGTATTGTTTTTATTTTTCTCGTTCATTACACTATCCGTATATGCCAAACTTTTTTCGTAATGACTAATGGCTTCCTTAAAGTTCCCGGCCTGTTGGCAGGCTAGAGACTTCAACCTGTATATTTCAGACAAATGTTCGGGTGAGTGGATATTCAGTGCTTCCTGTTCACTTCTTTCGATATAAGGCTCGGCTTTTCCACGCAGATTCTGCAATAAATACACACGCGCAATGGCAATGTGTGCTTCCAGCCAATGCCACCGATCTGAATTTTCTTCCATAAGTTGGCTCGAACTTTGGTAATGTTCCAAAGCTTCTTTCCAATTTTTATGTTTTTCTGCCATACGTCCAAGATGATTGTGACAAAGAGCTATACCCAGATTGGATTGAGCCAAACGATTGAATTTCATAGATTCCTGGTAATAGATGTAGGCTTTTGCTGTTTCCCCTTTCGTTTCCAATATACTCCCAATATTAGCATAGTTAATGGCTTGTCCCAAATAGCTGCCCAATTCCTTTTCTCCTTCGAGTGCCTTACCGAAAGCCTGCATGGCAATTTCTGCATTGCCCAGAGTCAGATGGATGTTACCGATGCCGTTAAGCGAGACTACCTTGTTCTTTTTCGCTGTTTCCGAGATAGTGTCACTCCAGTTTTCACAATAACGTAATGCATTATAATGGTTGTTCGATGCCTCATCCAAGATCCCCATACGCCTGAAGTTTGTACCTATATTATTATATGCCTGAATGATTTCGTTAGTGTCTTGCGCCGCCAAAGCATATTCCAAACCTTTATTATGAGCATTCAAAGCATCCCTGAATCGGGACTCATCCCGCAACTTTTTTCCTTTTATCTTATAAGCGATACTAAGGGCGTAATTGTTCCTGGCATGCTGACGGATGAAATAGTCAAGCGAATCGGTTTCAGCCATCCGTTTTGCCTGTTTTTCTATTTCTTGTTTACCCGCATCCATACCTGTTCCTTCATGTACGGACGGGACACAGCTTACCATTATTAGTAAAACACTTAATATCTGTATTATAAGGCGCTGCATAAGTAGTAATCCTATATTTTTTATTATAATAATCAAAAGGAGATTGTCATAATGCAAAAATAGCAGAATTTAACAAAACAGAAAAGGTTTTTAATATTAAAAAAACGCCAACGATGAATTATCATTTTGTTTACTCATTTTAATCTTGGCAATCCGCCTTGACTTTTATTTTCCAAGCACATTCTCGCCTCCAAGATAGTAACATTATTTAAAATCCAGCGAAAGCTGCCCGTCGCCCAGCAGATTGAATGTCAGGCGGTGATAGGGCGTAGTGCCGTGCTCGGCAATGGCGGCGCGGTGTTTCTTGGTGGGGTAGCCTTTGTTCCGGTTCCAGTCGTAGTAAGGAAACTCCTCATGCAGGCGATTCATGTAGTCGTCGCGGTAGGTTTTGGCCAGAATGGAAGCGGCGGCAATGGAAAGATACTTGCCGTCGCCCTTCACCACCGTGGTGTGGGGGATGTCAGCGTACTTCCGGAAACGGTTACCGTCGATGAGCAGATGCTGGGGCCGTATCTTCAGCTGGTCGATGGCGCGATGCATAGCCAGAAAGGAAGCGTTCAGAATATTGATTTGGTCAATTTCTTGCGGCGAAACCACACCCACAGCCCACGCCAGGGCCTCCCGTTCGATAACTTCACGCAAGGTATAACGTTGGTGTTCGGTCAGTTGCTTGGAGTCGTTCAGCAGCTCGTTACGGAAATCTTTGGGCAGAATGACAGCAGCCGCATAAACAGCCCCCGCCAGACAACCGCGTCCGGCCTCGTCGCAACCGGCTTCGATCAAATCAGGGTTCAGGTAAGGAAGTAACATCTGTCTCGTTTTTCTGGTTTCGACAGCAAATATAGGAGAATAATATCAAAAAAAGGATGCCTGCCGGCATCCTTTTTCCTAAACCATTCTCTTAGTATGTTCATTCTACCTTTCTACAAGTCGTCTTATCATAATACTCGTAGGAATCTTCTTTTTCATAATATTCGAGTACCATTTCCGAAGCATTCAGCTTTACGACCGTATATACTTCAGTAGAGTATCTTTCGTCAATCATGAGCTGGTTACCCTCTAACTTCCACGAGAACTTCTGAGTATTATTCTGATAATATCCACTCCCGTCAGCTTCGAATGTAACAAATTCACCTCCAACTTCTTCGCTCCATCTGTCATTGTATTCAGGTTCCTCATCGTCAATTTCGTAACCTTCACTCCATACAGCTTCCCACTTACCGACAATAGCAGCAGGATCTATACTTTCGTCATCATCGCTACACGATGCAAAACCTGCACTTAATACAAAGGCAAACAAAAGAAAAGACAAATACTTCAAAGTTTTCATAGACGTTTAATCTGTTTTAGTGGCTTCAACAGGTCCTCTCAAGCCATCGGTTCATATTAAAAATGCAGCGTAGGGACCCTCAGAAACAGTTCCTTTCTGCTACGCCGCATATCCATCTGCTATGTGCAAATATAAAGTAAACCGCAGATTAGTAAAAAAACGTTTTTATATGTATTCGTCTTATAACAGAGGCTTCAAGGATTATCCGGTCGAAAATAGCGATTATGCCGACCAAAATAATTCCTCTTAGAACACGCTCCAAGCCACAGTGAGTCCGGCCATGACGATGGCTACCATCGACATCAACTTGATAAGGATGTTCAGGCTGGGGCCAGAAGTGTCCTTGAAGGGGTCGCCTACCGTATCGCCTACCACAGTTGCCTTGTGAACATCGCTACCCTTGCCGCCGAAGTTTCCTTCCTCGACATACTTCTTGGCGTTGTCCCACGCACCACCGGAGTTGGCCATGAATATAGCCAATACGAAACCGCTGCTCAAGCCGCCAATCAGCAGCCCCAGCACACCCGACACGCCAAAGACAATACCTGTCAGAATGGGAGTAATGATAGCAATGAGCGACGGAACCACCATCTCGCGCTGCGCACCACGGGTCGAAATGGACACGCAACGGGCATAGTCGGGTTCGGCCTCGCCCGTCAGGATGCCTTTGATTTCGCGGAACTGACGGCGTACTTCGTCTACCATGTGTGCGGCAGCACGTCCTACGGCATTCATTGTCAGTCCGCAGAACAGGAAGGCCATCATGGAGCCGATAAACATGCCCGACAGCACCTTGGGATTCATTAGTGTGACGTCGTAGTGGTGCATGAAGTCGAAGAACGTAGCGTCCTGCAAAGGCACGGCCTTGTCGCCTACAAAGATTTCGGTAGTCCCGAGGCGGGTCAGTCCGATGCGGATTTCTTCGACATACGAAGCCAGCAGAGCCAGTCCCGTCAATGCGGCCGAACCGATGGCGAAGCCCTTACCCGTAGCAGCCGTCGTATTGCCCAGCGAGTCGAGGGCATCGGTACGTTTGCGCACTTCGGCTCCAAGTCCCGACATTTCGGCATTACCGCCGGCATTGTCCGCAATGGGTCCGTAAGCATCGGTAGCCAAGGTGATACCCAGCGTAGAAAGCATACCTACGGCAGCAATGCCGATGCCGTAAAGTCCAAGGCCTACGTTGCTGAAGTCGAAGCCCGAAGCGAACAGATAGGAAGCAATGATGCCCACTACCACCGCAATCACCGGAATGGCTGTGGAAAGCATGCCCAGACCGATGCCGGAAATGATAACCGTGGCCGGTCCCGTCTTTCCGCTCTCGCTCAGGCGTTGTGTGGGCTTATAGGACTGCGAAGTGTAGTATTCCGTGGAGCGTCCGATGACGATGCCCACCAGCAGACCAACGACAACGGAACACGAAATCCACATCCAATTATCGAGCTTCAGCAACCAGAGGATGAAGAACGTAGCTATTACGATGAGTACCGAACTGAGGTTGGTACCGAAGCCCAGCGCGCCGAGCAGGTCTTTCATTGTGGCGTTCTCCTTGGTGCGTACCGAGAAGATACCGATGATGGAGAGCAGGATGCCCACCGCCGCAATCAGCATCGGGGCAATGACGGCCTTGTACTGCATCAGCGTGTCGCCCGAGTGTATGAAGGCTGCCGCACCCAGTGCCGCCGTGGCCAGAATGGAGCCGCAATAGCTTTCGTAGAGGTCGGCACCCATACCAGCAACGTCGCCTACGTTGTCGCCTACGTTGTCGGCAATGGTGGCGGGATTGCGCGGGTCGTCCTCGGGGATGCCGGCTTCCACCTTACCCACAAGGTCGGCACCTACGTCGGCCGCCTTCGTATAAATACCTCCACCCACACGGGCAAAGAGGGCCTGCGTCGAGGCACCCATACCGAAGGTAAGCATCGTAGTGGTAATGACGCAGAGTTTGTGTGTGGGTGTCAGCGCGTCGGCAGGTATCACGGCGTTCAGCAACAGGTACCAGAAGGAAATGTCCAGCAGTCCCAGTCCGACCACTACCAGTCCCATCACCGCACCACTGCGGAAGGCGATGCGCAGACCGCCGTTCAGCGAGCCTCGGGCTGCATTGGCTGTTCG
>NZ_FR883095.1:27809-29020 GCF_000435115.1 Bacteroides sp. CAG:633
CTCGGGCTGCATTGGCTGTTCGGGCCGAAGCATAAGTGGCCGTCTTCATGCCCAGAAAGCCCGAAAGACCCGAGAAGAAGCCACCAGTCAGAAAGGCTACCGGCACCCAGTGGTTCTGCACATCGAAGCCATAGGCCATGATGGAGAACAGAATGACCAGTCCCAGGAAGACCAGTCCCACAATCTTATATTGCTGTTTCAGGTAAGACATGGCGCCCTTGCGCACGGCCGCCGCAATTTTAATCATTTGAGGAGTACCTTCGCTCTCCTTCATCATCTGACGATGGAAATACCAGGCAAAGCCAAGGGCCAGCACGGAAGCTACCGGTACGACCCAGAATAGTAGTTGATCCATAGCATTCTTTATGTTTTGAGGTTTGACAAAATAGAATGCGCTAAATATATGGAATTGAGACGGAATAAGCAAATCTGTTTGCCACTATTCTCATCGCTATGGCAACCAATCAAATGCTAAAAAAACAAAAAAGGCACAGTTTCCTTACGGGCAAGAAAGGCATTTGCCTATCTTTGCTCCACACAAATGGAAAAAGATAACCGCATATACAAGGTTGCAACGTGGATCATCATCCTGCTTTTCGCCATGCTGCAACCCCTCGGACAGTATGAATCGCTGCCCGACGACGTGACTTCGTTCGACAACTGCGAAATGCAGTTCTGCCAGCAAGGCTCGACCTGCATCGACGAAGACACTACTCCCTATGCCCCTTCGGCAACAAGGCTGCGCCACCAGACGACGTCGGCTTCCGGCCCGTCGGTCATCCAGCGCCACGTTTCATCCTTATCGGTCTGTTCCGGCCGGAAAACCTTGTGCACACCTTCGGCCGACTATATCCGCCGCCGTTCCACGCTGTGCATCTATCGGCTTTAGACACAAGTTCCATCCTACAGCCTTTATTTTATCAACCGGACGGGCCTCTATCCTATCCCGAAGGCTCGTGTCCGCATGTTTCACTTAATACTTATTTTATGGGACTTGTACTTTTATACCTTATTCTTGCCCTTTCCGTATCTTTTCTCTGCTCCGTCATGGAGGCAGTGCTGTTGTCCACCCCCATGTCCTTCATCACCATGAAGGAACAGTCCGGCGCCAAGTCGGCCACCCTGCTCAAGCGGCTGAAGCAGGACATTGACAAACCCATCGCCGCTATTCTGTCGCTGAACACCATCGCCCACACCGTGGGTGCGGCGGG
>NZ_FR883095.1:29034-29984 GCF_000435115.1 Bacteroides sp. CAG:633
TGGGGGCGGCGGGCGTCGGAGCCGAAGCCGTGAAAGTGTTCGGCGAAGCTTATTTCGGCATCATCTCTGCCGTACTGACCATCCTCATCCTTGTCCTCTCCGAGATTATCCCGAAGAGTGTGGGTGCCAACTATTGGCGTTCGCTGGCTGTGCCTTCGGCCCGCATCATCCGGGGTATGATTCTGATCTCCTATCCGCTGGTGTGGCTGTCCGAACTGATTACGCGTCTGGTGGCACCGTCGAAGCACGAGGCTTCGGTGAGCCGCGAAGAGGTGTCGGCCATGGTGTCTATCGGTGCCGAGGAAGGCGTGTTCCAGAAGGACGAAAACCGAATGATACAGAACCTGATCAAGCTGGACAACGTAACGGCCCGCGACGTGATGACGCCTCGTGTAGTAGTGGCCGCTGCACCCGAGGACACCACACTGAAGGACTTCTACCGCAGCAAGCAGTTCTGCAACTATTCGCGCATCCCCGTCTTCCACAACAACGAAGACAACATCACGGGCTACGTGCTGCGGCAAGTCGTATTGGAGCGCCTGGCCGAAGACAAGTTCGACATGAAGCTGTCCGACATTGTACGCCCCATCCTGACCTTCCCCGAAAGCACTTCGGTTTCGAAAATCTGGGAAAAAATGCTTGAGAAGAAAGAGCACATCTCCATCATCATCGACGAATATGGCTGTCTGCGGGGCATCGTCACCATGGAAGACATCATCGAAACAGCCCTCGGTTTCGAGATTGTGGACGAGCGCGACGCCGTGACCGACATGCAGAAGCTGGCGCGTGACCGCTGGCAGAAACGGAAGGCAGAACAGGGTTCCACCTTCTAAAAGCGTGTACCGGAAGCGGTGAATCTTCCCCCCTCGCAGAAGCACTCCAGAGCTGTCCGGGAGCCATACAAGTACGGCTCGTGAGAGACACTTGTGTTGCTCGTGAGCCGTGCAAGT
>NZ_FR883096.1:0-3322 GCF_000435115.1 Bacteroides sp. CAG:633
CAGTGACGGGCTTCCTTATCGGTGGTGTTGAAACTTTCGCCGTGGGTGTGAGAGTAAAGAAAGTCGGCCGAAAACCGATGCCCGTTGTATAACAAGGAGGCACGTTCCTCGAACGAGGCTTCATGCTCCTGATTGTATTTTCCGTAGACTTCGCCCTGCATCACGCCTGGGTCGCCGATACGGTGGCGCAGGCGAACGTTGATCATCGCTCCACGTACCTGATAGCGGGCAGGCGCGTTGTACATCACTTCGACGCGTTCGATGCGGTCGGCAGGCAACGATTTCAGCAAGGCGTACAGCTGCGCACCGCTCATGTTGGTCACCTTGCCGTCCAGCACGATGGTAACCGCCTGCATGCCCAACGTCAGCGCACCGTCCTGCTCCATCACGCCGGGCAGTTCTTTCAAAGCTTCGTATACGTTATCCACCGGACGGTCTTTGATCATCCGCGGCAGGTCGTACTCCAGCTTACCGGCCGAAGCCTTCACGACGGGACGTTCGCCGGTCACCATCACCTCGGGCAAATGCCGGTAAAGGCTGTCCATACGGGCATCGCCCGTCAGGATGCTGTCGGCCGACAGCGTACGTGTGTTTTCTTTTTCCAGATTCTCCTGGGCGGAGAGCGGCAGAGCCAGCAGCAGGCAGGCTGCCGATGCCAATAGTTTTTGTCTCATCATTCTTTTCTTCATTTTTGTACTGCATGATACATCACTCCGAAGTCCGGCTGCCAGTATCGCAGACAAGGAGCGGTGTATGCCTGCACCCTGCCCTTCTTCCTCATGACCTTAGGGTACAATCATCCGGGATGATTCCCCCAATCAACCGGGATGATTCCTACCATCAACGGGGATGATTGTATCCTTCTGCCGTTCTTTTCGGTGGCACAAAGATAGACAGAGACAAATAAAGCCCGCGTTATCGCAGGCTTATGAAGTCTTATCAAGTGTTATCGGATCGTATTATTCAACGTTCTTGTCCTCCGCAATCTCCTTCAGATACTGCTCTATCTTCTGGAAGAACAGCGAAAGGTGAGAGCCATCGACAAAAGCATGGTTCACATAAATGGACAGCGGCATCACCAACCGGCCTTCGCGGATAACGGCCTTGCCGGCAGTCATCAAAGGGTAGTTGCAGGCATTGCCCGCTTCGGCCAACGTATAAGTAATGGATGTGAAGTACATGCCGGGCACGGCACTCAGATGCACCACATCGTAGTCGCCTTGGGCCATCAGCGTTTTCTCGGCACCATAGGGATCGCCGTCGGACGGAATATGGGTAATCAGTTGATGGGCTTCGGCGTAGAAGTCGGCAAAACTTTCGTGATAAGGTATGCGCAGGGTGAAGAAGGTACGGCCGGGCACAGCGATGGGTGTGATGATGTCCACCCGGTCGTGAAAGACAACCTGCTTCTGCTTGTCGATGCGGTAACGCAACTCATCTACTTCGTTGGCAGCACGTACCACGGCATACAGATAATAGAGAAAGAACGACTGCCCCCGGCGTTTGGCTGCCGCACGGGCTTCGGTACAGTCGATTTCGGTGGCCACAGCATACCACGAACTGACAAAGGTTTCAAAGAAGCGATAGTTGTCGCGACGGACCCAGGTATCTACATCAATAATATGTTTCATATATTCAACAATTTTAATTCGGGCAACAAAATTAATACATGCAACCGAATATAAGAAGAAATCCAGCCACCGGACTACCGAAAAAGAAGTGTTATTTAGTCTTACCAGACATCGGGAGATAAAAAGGAAGTGCGTATCTTTATCCCCATGAAACTGCCCTCGAAATACATCGCCCTGCTCGTCATCCTCTCGCTGACGGGTATCTTTGCCTATCAGACCTACTGGCTGACAGGCCTCTACCGCACCATGCGCACCGACCTGGAGCGCAACATCACGGAAGCCATGCGCATCAGCGACTACAACGAGATGCTGGTGCGTATCGAACACCTACAGGAAAGGAACAGAGAGCATGGCGAAGTCTCCATCTCCACTGGTTTTGACGACGAGGGCAAGCAGTTTGTGCGGAGCAGCACCGTGCTGCATCAGGTATCTGACACTGTGATAGAGGGCTTCACCGCCCGTAACGATACGCTACAGCGGATAGAGACAGATACCGTGCGCCCCGACGCCATGCTTCATGCAAAGGAGGGGCTCGACATGCTGCTGCGCAACCAACGCACCATGACCGGCATGGCCATTTACCTGCAACGCGGACTGCACTCGGGGCTCGACATATTGAGAAGTCCCGATTTCAGTGTATACGACAGCCTGCTCAACACCCGCCTCAGGGAAATGAACATCCCCATACGCTACCGCCTGCAATACCTGTACTCTGGCTACGACGCCCAAGACCGCTGGCTCTATACCGATACCCTGGCCACAGGCGGCACACCCGGCTATGTGCCCGGTCCCGATGCCGTCAGCTACCAATACGCCTTCTCCTCTTCGGAACACGATGTCTATCGTCTTACCACCGAACCGTTGGGAGGCCTCGTGCTGCGGCAGATGGCAGGCATACTGATAACTTCGTCGGTCATCCTCCTCATCCTCGGCTTCTCCTTCTGGTACCTCATCCACACCATCCTGCGGCAGAAGACGCTGGAGGAAATGAAAAGCGACTTTACCAACAACATCACCCACGAACTGAAAACCCCCATTGCCGTGGCCTATGCCGCCACCGATGCCTTGCTCAACTTCCACCAAGCCGACGACCCCGGCAAGCGCGAACGCTACCTGCGCATCTGCCAGGAGCAGTTGCAACGCCTCGGCGGGCTGGTAGAGCAGATACTCTCCATGTCGATGGAGCGACGCAAGACCTTCCGCCTCCATTGGGAAGAAGTACACTTAGCTACCCTCCTGCCCTCCCTCATCGAACTGCATAAGCTGAAAGCCGACAAGCCTGTCCACATCACGCTCGACATCGTCCCCGAAGACCTGACCGTCCCTGCCGACCGCACCCATCTGTCCAACATCGTAAGCAATCTGCTGGACAATGCCGTGAAGTATTCGCGCAACCAGGCCGACATTACCGTCCGTTGCTGCCATTACACGGACACAGACGGACAAGTCTATACAGAAATCAGTGTCAGCGACCACGGCATCGGCATCGCCCGCGACCGCCTGCCCCACGTATTCGACAAGTTCTACCGAGTACCCACCGGCAACCTGCACGAAGTGAAAGGCTACGGCCTCGGTCTGTTCTATGTGAAGACAATGGTGGAAAAGCATGGCGGTACAGTGGAAGTGAAGAGCGAACCGGGGAAAGGAAGTGAGTTTAAGGTGAGATTGAGGGCAAGCAAAGCCTCACCCCT
>NZ_FR883096.1:3343-3491 GCF_000435115.1 Bacteroides sp. CAG:633
CCTGGCCCCTCTCCCAAGGAGAGGGGAGGAAGTGGGTGTATCTGAAAATGAATACTTATAATGAATGTTCTCCAACGATTGATTAATACAAAAAACAGAAACAATAAAAATGATAACCAAAGATAGTAAACACACCCCCTCCCCCCTC
>NZ_FR883096.1:3529-20561 GCF_000435115.1 Bacteroides sp. CAG:633
GGGTCGGGGGTGAGGCTCGATAGTTCTATATCCGTCCTCCTCGTCGAAGACGAACAGACCCTTGCCATGATCATCAAGGACACCCTCGAAGGTCAGGGCTTCCTCATTCATACCGCTGCAGATGGTGAAGAAGGCCTGCGTCTCTTTTTCGAGATTCACCCCGACGTAGTAGTAGCCGACATCATGATGCCCCGCATGGACGGCTTCGAAATGGTACGCCGTATCCGGCAAAGCGACCGCCGTACGCCTGTCCTTTTCCTCACTGCCCGCTCGGCAGTGAACGATGTTGTCGAAGGCTTCGAACTGGGTGCCAACGACTACTTAAAGAAACCATTCGGCATGCAGGAACTCATCATACGCATCAAGGCACTGGTAGGCCGTGCCTGCACCTACACAACAACCGAAGTGGAAGTCCCCTCCCTCTACCCGATTGGCAGTTACCAGCTTGACATCCGGCGCCAACTCCTCCTTCACGAAAGCAACCAGCAGGAACTGTCGCACCGTGAAACCGAAATACTGCGCCGCCTCTGCCAGAATCGCAACTGTGTGGTGAACATGCGCGACATCCTCCTCGACCTCTGGGGCGATGACTCCTTCTTCAATCAACGAAGCCTGCACGTCTTCATCACCAAACTGCGCCACAAACTGGCCAAGGACGAAAATATACGTATCATCAATGTACGCGGCATCGGATATAAACTGATTACCCAATAGAAATGTCGCTAAGTCATCTTTCACGCAATATTGAAAAAACAGATAAATAGTCTTAAGACACGCGAAAGGGTCGGCAGAAAAGCATTATCTTTGAAGCAGACAAAATGTGTAGATAAAATGAAACGTTTTTTATTTCTATTCACGATCATTGCCTTGTACAGTAGCATGGCCTTTGCCCAAAACGAAGTGGCAACCGATACGTTGCGCCAGGAGACAGGCAACATTCCCCCTGCCGAAGAGCAACTTCTGCCCGACGGAACCCGAAACTACGGAGGTTTCCTGATAGATATGAACAGTCTGATCAAAATGCCGACTCCCGACCTGAGCAAGTCTTTCAAGATTGTCATTCCCAACGCAAGCAAAGACTACAGCCAGCTATTCCGGCTCAATCCGGACGTCACCTACTCGTCGGGGCTTAGCAACATGTTCAGCAGCGGTTCGTCCTTCTATCTCAATCCTTTTGGTCTGAACTCTGTAGGCAGCCTGATGGACAACCTGCAAATGGGCAGCTTCAAACTGAAGAACGGCATGCGTATCAACACCTACGGCGAATACAACAAGGAAGGACGAAAGGTATTCAATCCTTCTGCCCTTCCCTGGGAAAGAAATAATTTTAAAGGTGCTTTCGAACTGAAATCGCAGGACGGTTCGTTCGGCTTCCGTATAGAAGTACAGCAAGGACGAAACTCTCCTTACTGACCCTCTGCCGATACTGCTCAATCAAGCGATACCCGAAGTCCCATCTCGTAAGCATTGCGCATGGCTTCGGGTTTTGTTTTTATCTCACCCGGATGCCATACCCCGCCACAGAACACGGTACCTTTCAGCATCGGATTTTCCAGACAATCGAGGAATCCGCTGAAACTGTCAACGATGCGTTCCATAATCGAAGGATAGTCTTCGGCCGCGGTAGCGATAAAGTAGAATTCTTTGTTCTTCATTTCGGTATACGGCCCGCAACAACGGTCTATCAGCGTCTTCATCTGCGCACTCATCGCATAAAAATAGACAGGAGTGCCCATTACAATCACGTCGGCTTCCAGCATTTTCTGAATCACTTCAGCCGCATCGTCTTTCTGCGGGCAGGGTTTCTTTTCGTAACTGCACACGCTGCATCCCAGACAAGGATGAATATTCTTGTCGCGCAAGAACACCTTTTCAACCTCGTTACCGCCTTCGATGGCTCCACGCATAAACTCATCACAAAGCGTATCCGAATTTCCTCTCCGACGAGGACTGGATGATAAAATCAACACTTTTTTTGCCATTGCTTCTATATTTTAATGATTATGATACATTCGTTTTTCCATCCGACCAGCATCAGACAGATCTGTTATCTCCTCCCTCCAATGCACAAACAACCGGAAAAACACCTTGCAAAATAAGGAAGAAAAATCTGTCAGCGCAACAAACTATTTACTGATTTCAGTACCAAAATTACAGAAGCGGGGTTATCAAAAATTAGCGGGACAGACTTTCCGTTATACTCAGGCATGGATTGCTCGCATTTACGGACCCAATCAGCTCCTCTGCAACCGTAACAAAGATAACAGAATCCGTAATAATGTTTATCCGGATACAGCCATAAGTCACTATTTTTGCCGGCAGATATGACAACAGAATGACACATGCTGAAGCTAAAAAACATATATGAGTGTAACCTATGCCTGGGAAGCCGGACCTTGCATCCCGAAATAAGCATTATCAATCTGTCGGACTCCTGCATGCAGCAAACAAGCATAAAGTTTGGAGTATATGCCATCATTCTGGCTGAGAAATGCGAAAAGAACCATTGCTGTTGCGGAAAAGGAAGCTGCGACTACTCGTATGCCACTATGATATTTTTGCCTCCCGAACAGACCTTCCGCATGGACAAGGAACACTCGCTTCCCTCGAAAGGTTATCTGCTCGTTTTTCAGCCCGACCAGTTCGACACATCACTGACCAAACGAATCAAAAAGTACTCGTTCTTCGACTACGCCAAGAGCGAGGCCCTGCACTTGTCCCAACGCGAAACCGAACAAATCGTATGCTGCCTTAGGAACCTCGAAAACGAACTGCGCTATCCGGCCGATGTTCATAGCAGTATCATCCTATCGTACCACATCGAGTTGATGCTCGAATATTGCACACGCTATTACGAACGTCAGTTCATCACCCGCGACAACCAGAACAAAGCCATCGTCTGCAAAACCGAAAGATGGATTGACCGCTACACCGAAGGCTGTCATCCGGATAAGATACAGGTCCCTCCTCCGACCACCTGCGCCGCCACCCTGAAACTGTCAGCAGCCTATTTCAATGACTTGCTGAAGTTCGAAACCGGAAAAAACTGGAATGAATATTTCCAACTATATCTGCACGAAAAAGAGCAGACAAACGCCATCCATCACGCTGTAGGCTTAATCTAACGAAAGCGCATCATCGGGCATTCCCTGTTCTCTCCGATAAGCCTTCACCATCTCCAGAATAGCATCTCCGTGCTTTTCAACCCCTTTCTTGCCCATGTACGGAATGCACAGCAACGAGGCTTCATCAGTAGGCAGCAGGTTGCTGATTCCCAATATTGCTTTCTGCTGCAGCACCGTATATACCGGCATCCCCTGCTTGCCCGCTTCGGCATTGCGCCATGCCACCAGGCGGTTATATAGTTCCGGATGAAGAATATCGGCAGGCATATCGGCTTTTCCACCTCCGGCAGCTGTCTTCTGCCTGCCTTTAGCCGCCTGCTTGCCGGCTGCCTGTTGAGGGTCTGCGATGGACAGTAATGCTTTCTGCTTCAGATACGGTGCTGTATGAAAACCCTCCTGACCGACAAACTTCAGCAGTCCTGTTTTTTGCAGTATGCTCTCCACCAGTTCATCTGCTGCATCGCGCAGTTTTTTCTTCAGCTCTTTGTTGTCCGATTGCAGTATCAGGTTCTGCCGAAGTTCCTCCAGCGGCTGAAGCTGCTCACCAAAGTACAAGGTAGCCTGATGAATGCGTTCCTGCAGATGCTGGTCCGTCATATAATCGGCAGAGGCACCAACCAGACGCGTGTACTGCTGCTTAAACTTCTGCCCTACCATCACCACTTTTTCATGTACCTGCTCCACTACTTCCTTATACGAAGCAAGCTGCTTGGGATAAAGTTTATACAAGTGCTCGTCTATCAGACGCACATACCTGCGCAAACTTTGCTCCAGCGGGAAGAAGTCGAACAGCCCCGTCAGCAGTTCCAGAAAATAAGCCTGTTGCAGCGTATGTACCCGCATCGCATCCGGACGACTGTCACGGGCTTTCAACGTAAAGGCTTCTACCGCCTCGTCATTGATAATGGCCCGTTCCGACAACGGAGCACTCAGCACCACACCTTCCAGCGTGCGGCAACGACTCAAAGCCACATAAGCCTGTCCGTGGGCAAACGATGCACTGGCATCAATCACCGCACGGTCGAAAGTCAGTCCCTGACTCTTATGAATCGTGATGGCCCATGCCAGCTTTACAGGATATTGCTTGAAGGTTCCTTCAATGTCCTCGGTGATCTCTTTTGTCTCTTCATCGAGCACATATTTCGCATTGGCCCATTCTTCTTCCTGCAATACAAAAGGTTGCGGATTCTCCAGCGTACGCACAACAATGCCCTGCTGCGAAATATCCGTCACTTCGCCGATCATACCGTTGTAATAACGGTGTTCCCCCGACGTATCGTTCTTCACAAACATGATCTGGGCATTCTTTTTCAGCTCCAACAATTCGTCGGTAGGATAAGAATATTCGGGAAACTTGCCATCGATGGTAGCACGATAAGTATATACCCGCCCGGGCAGTTGCTCCAGCTCGTGCTCATTGATGCGTTGTGCCTGATAGTTATGGGTCACCAGCCGGATGTACCCGTCCTCTTTCCGCGGATGAAAATCGGGAATATACCGACGGTTCAACGCATCGAGCACAGCCTTGTCGCAACGGTTCTCGCGAATGCGGTTCAGCAGTTCCAGAAAATCTCCGTCGCTCTGACGGTATACTTTCTGCAATTCGATGGTGCAATATTCGGTCTGTTTCAGCGCATGGCTCGAAAAGAAGTATGGCGTGTCGTAGAACCTACCCAGTAGTTGCCATTCGTCCTCTTTCACCACTGGCGACAACTGTTGCAAGTCGCCTATCATCAGCAGCTGTACGCCACCAAACGGTTTTGTCCGGTCGCGAAAACGGCGCAGCACATTGTCAATGGCATCCAACAGGTCGGCACGTACCATACTGATTTCATCAATCACCAGTAAGTCGATGCTGCGCATGATGTTCAGCTTTTCTTTCCCGAAGCGGAAACGGTACGAAGCCTTTCCGTCGGCATTGAAAGACGTTTCGGGCACGTAAGGCGCAAACGGAAGCTGGAAAAAGGAATGGATGGTCACCCCTCCTGCATTGATGGCGGCTATGCCCGTAGGAGCCAGCACGATCATCCGCTTCGGGCTCTCCGCCTTCAGTTTCCTTAAAAACGTCGTCTTCCCTGTACCTGCCTTTCCTGTAAGAAAAAGATGAGTACCGGTATTTTCTATAAACTCCCATGCCAATGCCAATTCCTGATTCTGCTCCATGACCGTATGCGTATTTTCAATTGGGGGTAAAGATAACTAAAAAAGCCTATATTCCTACACCGAAAGAGGGACTTTACGATCGTAAAGAGGGAGTTTAGGGAAGGAAAGAGGGACTTTAGGGATGACCTTGCTGCCCTATTCTGGCAATGACTTGCTGACAAATTCTCCTCCAAAGTCGGGAAATATGCAGATAAAACTATTACCAGACAAATTAATTCACTATCTTTGTATAAGATTCAATTTTATGATTGATATGGAAGATATAAATAGGCTCAAATTAGTTCTTGTAGAAAAGAAGAAAACAGACAATTGGTTAGCAGAGTAATTGAGGAAAGATCCATCAACCGTATCAAAATGATGCACCAATGTTTCGCAGCCAGATTTGGTTACCCTTTCAAAAATAACAGAATTATTAAATATTGACAGAAGGGAACTCATCAATAAAAGCAAGTGAGTTTATATCTCAAATAATATGTATAACGATTAAAAAACGAATATAAGATGACAAGCACTCAACAACGAGATGAGTTACATAATAAAATTTGGAAAATTGCCAACGAGGTGAGAGGTGCCGTTGACGGTTGGGATTTCAAGCAGTTTGTGTTAGGGACATTATTTTATCGATATATCAGTGAAAACTTTACTGATTATATTGAGGGGGGAGACGATAGTATAAATTATGCAGAATTACCTGATAGTGTAATTACCTCTGAGATAAAAGATGATGCTGTCAAAACAAAGGGATACTTTATTTATCCGAGTCAGCTTTTTGTAAACATAGTAAAAACAGCCACTACAAATCCTAATCTCAATACTGATTTAAAAGCTATCTTTGACGCTATAGAAAATTCTGCAGTCGGTTATGCATCTGAAAAAAGTGTTGTAGGACTATTTGCCGATTTTGATACAACCAGTACTCGTCTTGGTAGTACTGTCGAAGAAAAAAACAGTCGTTTGTCTGCTGTCATAAGAGGAATTGCATCTTTGGATTTCGGGAAATTTGAAGATAGTGAAATTGATATTTTTGGAGATTCATATGAGTTTTTAATTAACAATTATGCGGCAAATGCCGGAAAGTCTGGAGGAGAATTTTTTACGCCTCAGAATGTTTCAAAGCTTATATCAAGGCTTGCCATGCATAATCAGACAAGTGTAAACAAAATATATGATCCGGCAGCTGGTTCTGGCTCTCTGTTACTTCAGGCAAAAAGACAGTTCGAAGATCATATCATAGAAGATGGCTTTTTTGGGCAGGAGATAAATCCAACCACCTATAACTTAGCCCGAATGAATATGTTTCTACATAATATAAACTATGACAAATTTAAGATAGCACGTGGTAATACGCTTACCGACCCACAATTTGGAGATGAAAAACCTTTTGATGCCATTGTATCCAATCCTCCCTATTCGGTAAACTGGATGGGGTCGGACGATCCTACCCTTATCAATGACGACCGTTTTGCTCCAGCCGGAGTACTTGCACCCAAGTCAAAAGCAGATTTTGCGTTTGTTCTGCATGCATTGCATTATCTTTCAAGCAAAGGTCGTGCTGCTATTGTCTGCTTCCCTGGAATTTTTTACCGAGGTGGAGCGGAGCAGAAAATCAGGAAATATCTGGTAGATGGTAACTATGTGGAGACCATTATTTCGTTGCCATCCAATTTATTCTACGGCACTTCAATAGCAGTAAATATTCTTGTTTTATCAAAACATAAACCAGATACAAGAATCCAGTTTATAGATGCAAGCAGTGAAGAATTCTACACAAAAGCAACCAATAACAATATGCTTAAGGATAAGCATATAGACAGGATTGTAGAGATCTTCGATAAAAAAGAAGATATTGACTATATAGCCAAATCAGTTGAAAATAAAACCATTGCTGAAAATGATTATAACTTGTCGGTAAGCAGTTATGTTGAAGTTGAAGATACTCGTCCGAAGACTGATATTAAGGAGCTAAACGAGCGTATTCGCCGAATTGTAGCGCAAGAGAACAAATTGCGTGCGGAAATAGACAAGATAATTGCAGAATTGTAGGAGGATGAGTTATGAGTAAACTAAAAGATTTGATACAGAAACTTTGTCCAAATGGAGTTGAGTATAAGAAGTTAGGAGATAAACAAGTTTCAATAATGCAACGAGGGACATCGTTGACTAGAAATAACTCAACGGAAGGTGTATATCCTGTAATTTCTGGTGGAAGAGTCCCAGCATTCTATTGTGACAAATTTAATAGGGAAGGTGAGACTATTACAGTAGCAGGAAGCGGTGCAGGAGCTGGTTATGTACAATATTGGAACGAACCTATATTTGTGTGTGATGCATTTTCTATAAAAGGTTGTGAAGATGTTTCCACAAAATATCTGTATTACTGTTTAACAAATATGCAAGACAATATTTATGCCACAAAAAAAGGGGGAGGCGTACCTCATGTTCATATTTCAAGCATAGAAAATTTTTTTATTCCAATTCCACATCCTGATATTCAAGAAGAAATTGTAAAAATTCTCGACCGCTTTGAGGAATATGCAGTGGAGCTGCAAACGGAGCTGCAAACGGAGCTGCAAGCGAGACGGGAACAATATGAATATTATCGTAATAAATTGCTTGCATTTGATGAATCTGGAAAGAATATGAAAAGTGTAACTTGGATGAAGCTGAGTGATATAGGATCGTTTATAAGAGGGAAGCGATTTGTAAGGACAGACATCGTTAATGACGGCGTTCCTTGCATTCATTATGGTGATATTTACACATATTACGGATTGTATGCAACCCAAAGTAAAGGGAAACTTAGAAGTGAACTTGCCCCTAAAATGAGGTACGCTCATAAAAATGATGTCGTAATTGTTGCCGCTGGTGAAAATAAAGAAGATATAGGGATCGGTGTAGCTTGGCTTGGAGAGAAGCCCGCTGCAGTACATGACGCCTGTTTCATATTTAAGAGTGATTTATATCCTCAATATGTTTCTCATTATTTGAGGTCAACTTATTATCACAAGCAAATTGTTAAGTATGTGTCTGAAGGAAAAATATGTTCTATATCAGCTAAAGGTTTAGGAAATGCGATTATTCCTATTCCTACTTATGAAGAGCAAGTAAGGATTGCTACATTACTTAATAAATTTGATTCATTAATAAGTGACCTGTCCCAAGTACTACCAGTAGAGATAGCTGCAGTGCAGGAACAATACGAATATTATAGAAACAAATTATTATCATTCCCAAAAATAAAAGAAGCATAATATGGGACAATCATTAAAAGAAATAGCACAAGCCCTTCATTATACAGATAAAAAGGTACAACTAATCTATGCCTTCAATGGTGTAGGCAAGACTCGTCTGTCACGTGAATTCAAAGAGTGCGTTTCGCCAAAGAGTCATGATAGTGAGGGCGAAGAATCAAAAATAAAGGTTTTATATTATAATGCCTTTACGGAGGATTTGTTCTACTGGGACAATGATCTATATGCTGATTCTACAAGAAAACTCAAAATACAGCCGAACAGTTTTACCGATTGGATTCTTAAAGAACAAGGGCAGGAAAGAAATATAGTAACTAATTTTCAGCATTATACAAATGATAAATTATCGCCACGTTTTAATGAAGAATATACTACAAAAGATACAAAAGGTAATGATATCATTGTTAAAGCATATTCTGAAATTACATTTTCAGTAGAAAGTGGCAATGAAGGTAAGATAGAGAACATAAAAATATCGAAAGGAGAAGAAAGTTGCCTAATTTGGTGTGTGTTTTATAGCCTACTTGAACAGGTTATAGAAGTATTAAATGTGGCAGAGGAAGCAGATAGAGAAACTGACCAATTTAATGAGCTTAAATATGTATTTATTGATGATCCTGTAAGCTCATTGGATGAAAACCATTTAATTGAATTAGCAGTAGATATAGCAGAATTAATAAGAAAAAGCGAGTCAGAAGTAAAGTTTGTAATCACAACACATAATCCACTGTTTTATAATGTGCTGTATAATGAATTTAATAATGCTGACCAAGAAACTAAGGATAAAACAAAAAAATCGCTTAAAAAACGTTTGGAGAAATTAGATGATGGAACCTACATACTTCATGATTCTAATGATTCTCCTTTTTCCTATCATCTATTCCTTTTGTCTGAACTTGAAAAAGCAATACAAAGTGGTAATATAAAGAAATATCACTATAATTTTTTACGCCAAATATTGGAGAAAACTTCAACATTTCTAGGATATAAAAAATGGAGAGAGTTATTGACTTTGTTACCGGATGATGCACACGAAGCTTATTATAATCGTATAATAAATCTATGCAGTCACGGAAAACATTCAGGAGAAGAAACTTCTATAATAGATGATAATGACAAAAGAGTGTTAAGCTATCTGGTACGAGAAATCAAAAATATCTATCATTTTAAAAACGAATAAATTACAATATTGGTAAAATGGCACAATATAGCATCATAGCAGAATCAAATAATTTCATTGTACTTGATGCCTATACCAAGTATAATGAACTTCATGAGGCTTCTGTTGTGTACCAATCAGAAGCAAGTCTTGAACGCGAATTTATTCAAGATTTAGTGAATCAAGGCTATGAATATCGCCCGGATATTTCAACACCTGAAGCATTACTGGCTAATGTCCGTTTGAAAATTCAGGAACTTAACGATATGGAGTTTTCTGACAAGGAATGGGTACGATTTATAGCTGAATATTTGGATAAGCCGGGAGATACCCTGATAGACAAGACCCGTAAGATTCATGACAACTATATCTATGATTTTGTTTTCGATGATGGGCATATTAAAAATATTTATCTGGTTAATAAACAAGATATCACCCAAAACAAGTTGCAGGTAATCAACCAATTTGAGCAGAGCGGGGCTCAAGTAAACCGCTATGATGTTACAATTCTGGTCAATGGTTTGCCACTGGTACAGGTTGAATTAAAAAAACGTGGTGTGGCTATTCGTGAAGCGTTCAATCAGATTCACCGATATTCCAAGGAAAGTTTCAATAGCGACAACTCTCTTTTCAAGTATATCCAAGTATTTGTCATTTCAAACGGCACTGACAGCCGTTATTTTGCCAATACGGTTGAACGTAACAAGACTAGTTTTGACTTTACTATGAGTTGGGCAAATGCCAAGAATACTGTGATAAAAGACTTGAAAGATTTCACAGAGACTTTTTTTCAAAAGAACACATTGCTTAATGTCATTTTTACTTATTCAGTCTTTGATACCAATAACACTTTGCTTGTAATGCGTCCATATCAGATTGCGGCAACAGAACGTATGTTGTGGAAAATAAAAAGCTCGTATCAGGCAAAAAAATGGTCAACGACCGAAGGGGGAGGATATATTTGGCATACCACGGGTTCCGGTAAAACACTTACAAGCTTTAAGGCTGCACGATTGGCTACACAACTGGAGTTTATCGATAAGGTATTCTTTGTTGTTGACCGCAAGGATCTTGATTATCAGACGATGAAAGAATACCAGAGGTTCTCTCCGGATAGTGTCAATGGTTCTGAAAGTACGGCCGGGTTGAAACGGAATATAGAAAAGGATGACAATAGAATTATCGTCACTACGATTCAAAAGCTGAATAACCTGATGAAAAGTGAAGACAATCTTCCGGTTTATCAGAAGCAGGTTGTTTTCATTTTTGATGAGTGTCATCGTTCCCAATTCGGCGAAGCACAAAAACAATTGAGAAAAAAATTCAAGAAGTATTATCAGTTTGGCTTTACTGGAACACCAATTTTCCCAGAAAATGCGAATGGATCGGAAACCACAGCAAGTGTGTTCGGCCGCGAATTGCATTCATATGTTATAACTGATGCTATTCGTGATGAAAAAGTTTTGAAATTTAAAGTAGATTACAACAATGTAAGACCTCGTTTTAAGAATATAGAAACAGAAGTTGACGAGCAGAAATTAAGTGCTGCAGAAAACAAGCAGGCTTTGCTTCATCCTGCCCGTATCAATGAAATATCTCAATATATTCTACAGAATTTTAGAATAAAAACACATCGAAATCAAAATAATAATAAAGGTTTCAATGCAATGTTTACTGTCAGCGGTGTGGATGCAGCTAAATGCTACTATGAAGAATTAAACCGATTACAGAAAGACTCTAAAAAACCACTGAAGATAGCTACAATATTTTCTTTTGCTGCCAATGAGGAGCAAAGTGCAATAGGTGAAATATCAGATGAGAACTTCAATCCTTCGGCAATGGATCTCAGTTCAAAAGAGTTTTTGACGAAAGCCATTCATGATTATAATAACCTGTTTGGAACAAGTTATGGCATTGAAAGTAAAGAGTTTCAAAATTATTACAGAGACTTAGCCAAAAGGGTAAAAAATAAAGAAGTGGATCTTGTAATAGTAGTGGGTATGTTCCTTACAGGTTTTGATGCACCGACCTTGAATACTCTTTTCGTAGATAAGAATTTACGCTTTCATGGACTGATACAGGCATTTTCACGTACCAACCGAATTTATGATTCAACTAAAACGTTCGGTAATATTGTTACTTTCAGAGATCTAGAAAAGCATACGGTTAATGCAATAAGATTGTTTGGCGATGAGAATACTGCAAATGTAGTACTCGAAAAAAGTTATCAGGAGTATTTGGAAGGCTTTAAGGACATTGTTTCCGGTGAAGCTCGAAAAGGATATATTGATATCGTAAAAGAACTGAGTGAGAAGTTTCCTGACACAGATAAAATCATTACCGAACATGATAAAAAGGAATTTGTCAAGTTGTTCGGCGAATATTTGCGAGTGGAAAACATATTGCAGAATTTTGATGAGTTTACCATGCTCAAAGCTTTCCAAACAATAGACATTAACAATAAGGAAGCGGTAGAGACATTTAAAAACGATTATTTTGTTACAGATAGCGATATTGCAAAAATGCAGAAATTGCAAATGCCGTCTGACAGAATCATTCAGGATTACAAATCAACTTATAACGACATACGGGATTGGTTAAGACAAGAAAAAGAAGGCAATAAATCAGAAAAATCAAGAATAGATTGGGATGATGTTGTATTCGAGATAGATTTGCTTAAATCACAAGAAATAAATCTGGATTATATCCTTGAACTGATTTTTGAACATAATAAAAAGAAGATGGATAAATCCTCTTTGATAGAGGAAATTCGCCGGATTATTCGATCAAGTGTTGGTAACAGAGCCAAAGAAAGTTTGATTGTTGATTTTATCAATGATGCGAATCTTGATGCCATTCCTGATAAAACAGAAATTATAAAAGCATTTTTTGAATATGCACAAGGCAAGCAAAAAGAAGAAGCAGCTGAATTGATTGCAAACGAGAAGTTGAACGAAAGAGAAGCTAAACATTATATGGAGATATCTTTAAAGCGTGAATACGCTAGTGAGAATGGAACTGATTTTAACAACATTTTACCGAAAATGAGTCCTTTGAATCCCCAATATCTGACGAAGAAGCAGACAGTATTTCAAAAGATAGTTGCTTTTATTGAGAAATTTAAAGGAGTTGGAGGACAACTATAAGTTATCAATTATAAATTGCATTTACAGATACATTATTTTAGGTTATTCTGTAAATACTATAAATCAACCAACTAATTCATATACAAAGTAATGGGAATTAGTTGGTTGTTTTGTATCTTCAGATATTCTCCACCACACAATAAGGTTTAACGGTAAGTGCACATTCCAGTTAATATCAGTTCATCATTTCCAATGATCTCCGTCCCCCCTAAAACTCAGTATCGTTGGCAAAATTGATATTTCCGCAAATCTTCATTAATACGATTCACAAAGAAAGCTGCAATAAATATAATAACCAACAACACCTAATACAGACTCTAAATTCCGTAAAAAAGGTACTTTTCCCCCACTTATGATTACAAAATCTACGCTTCACCTGACGTACTTTTGCATTAGATAAAAAACGAGAGAAAGCGATGAAAAAGATAATGAGAATGATTGCCTTTGCATTGGCGGGCAGTTTGCCTGCGATGGCACAAACAACGGAGAGCCATATGGACAGAATTGAAGTTTGCAAACAGAATTATCGCACGCTGTTCGGCGGTGAAGCACTGACCGGACAGGGAACGGACCCGGAAATGATGGACATCCTGCAGAAGTTCATTTTTGGAGAAGTATTCCAGACAGGCAACCTGACATTGAAACAGCGGGAGATGATCACCTGCATCACCCTTGCCACTATGCAAACCCTTCCTCAGCTGAAAGCACATGCCGAAGCGGCTCTCAATGTTGGTGTCACTCCCGAAGAGCTTCGCGAAGTAATGTATCTCACAGCTCCCTTTATCGGCTTCCCGAAGATGCTGAATGCAGTGGGTACTGTGAACGAAGTATTCAAGGAACGCGGAATTTCCTTACCGATAGAGAAACAGGGAACCGTAACGGAGAACAACCGACACGAAACAGGCAAAACGATTCAGAACAGACTTTATCCCGGCGGCATTGCCTCGGTGATGGAAGGATTGCCCGCAGATATGGGCAAGCACGTGGAGCGGTTTCTGACAGACTATTTCTTTGGCGAAATATACAGCCGTGGCGCACTCGACTTGCAGACACGCGAACTATTAGGTTATTGCGTTCTGACCACACTCGAAGCTGAAAGTCAGTTACATTCGCATTATCACGGCAATATCAATGTGGGCAACACACCCGAAACGTTGACTGCCGCAGTCATTCAGTGTCTGCCATACATCGGTTTTCCTGCCGCTATCAAAGCTTTGCACATCATTAAACAGGAATATGGCCAACCTGTCTCTACCGGAAACAAGTTGGTGCGCCTTTCAAAAATAACCGTTGACCCGGCACAGATTGATGCTTATAACGCTTTTCTGAAAGAAGAGATAGAAGCCTCGATGCGTCTGGAACCAGGCGTACTGACGCTCTACGCCACAGCCGAGAAAGAAGCCCCACACCAAGTGACCATTTTGGAAATCTATGCCGACCAGACTGCATACGAAAGTCATCTGAAAACGCCCCATTTCCAGAAATACAAGCAAGGAACACTGTCGATGGTGAAAGAACTGGAACTGATAGACGTGGAACCGCTGATACCTGATTTAAAAAACAAGTGATACTACAATTTCAAAAACAATCAAGTTATGAGGAAGATTATCTTAGCATTGGCAGCGATCATGACTCTGAGCCTTGTCGCTTGCGCCCAAAACAAAGGAGGAAAACGTATGCAAACTGAAAGAAAAACATTGGTGGTGTATTTCTCTGCTACCGGCACCACTGCCAACGCTGCCCGCACAATTGCGGATGTCACCGGCGGCACACTGCATGAAATTGTTCCCCAACAAGCTTACACCTCCGACGACCTTGACTGGAACAACAAGCAGTCGCGCAGCTCTGTAGAGATGAACAACCCGAAAGCCCGCCCGGCATTGAAAGAAACGCCGACGGATGTCAGCAAGTATGATGTCATCTTCATCGGCTATCCCATTTGGTGGAATCAAGCGCCGCGAATCATCAATACCTTTATCGAAAGCCACTCATTGAAAGGCAAAACGCTGATACCCTTTGCCACATCCGGAGGAAGCGGAATAAACAACAGCGTAAAGGAGCTGAGGAAGGCCTATCCTGATTTGCTTTGGCAAAATGGCAAGCTGCTGAACGGCATCAGCCGTAATACTGTTCAGAGTTGGGTCGAGAATGTAATGAAGTAACCGAAGAGGGCTTAAGGTATCAGAAAAGGACTCTTTAATGCGTCTTTAAGAGTACAGGAATTGTCAATATACGAAGCTGATGCCGTTCCTCCAATGATACGATTTTCAATGAACTTCGCACCTACAGACACACATAGCAACCCGTAGAAAAAATCGGGTGGAGACGTCTCATTCGGAACATCCCCACCCGATTTATTTTTCTGTTTCCTTCAACCTTCGGCCTTTTTTACTTCAAGCTACCGCCAATGATGTCCAGCAACTCGTTCGTAATGGCCTGTTGACGGCTCTTGTTGTACTGCTTCGTCAGGTCTTGTATCAACTCGTTGGCATTGTCTGTTGCGGCCTGCATGGCCAACATACGTGCCGCGTGTTCGGAAGCATTGGAGTCGAGCAGAACGGTATAAATCTTCTGACTTAAAACCTTAGGCAAGAGGTCGGTTACTAGTTCGGCAACCGAAGGTTCTACGATATAGTCGTTGTTGAACCGGTTCTCCTTCACCTTGTCGCCACCCGCTTCCTGTCGGATTTTCTCCAGATCAATGGGCAGATAGTTCTCGTACATCAAGACCTGAGATCCGGTCGACTTGAAGTGATGGTACACCAGTTCTACCTGATCGACCTCCTTCTGGATGAACTGCTCCATCAGCGTTGTCGCCAGTTGCGAAGCATCGGCATACGAAGGACGGTCGCACATGGGCTGATACGAGCCTTGTGGTACATATCCCAACTTCTTTACGGCTTCTTCCACCTTCTTCCCTACTGGGTAAATCAGGATATTCTCCTTGCCCAATGCCTGGTATTCCTCCAGCCGGTGTTCCAACATCTTAACGACGTTGGAGTTAAAAGCACCACACAGCGAAGTATTGGACGAAAATACCACAATGGCAACCCGAGCTACAGGGCGCACTTCTGTATAGAGCGATTCGAACGAGACATCTGTGCTTAAAAAATTAGTCAGAATCTCATTCAGTTTCCGCTGATAAGGCAGCATATTCTCTATCCGTCCCTGCGCTTTATGAAGTTTGGCCGAAGCCACCATCTTCATAGCCGAAGTAATCTGGCGGGTACTTTTGACCGAACTTATTCTATTTTTTACCTCTTTCAGTGAAGCCATTTCTTGATGTTTTGAATGTTGAACTTATTACGGTCAGCTGAACATTTTTGCGACCATTGCTGCCGTCTCTTCGATCTTCTGAGTTACTTCGTCATTGATGACACCTGTCTTCAGTACATCGAGAACATCGTTCCGGTGATTCATTTCGAGCTGTTCAAGGAAACTGCGCTCAAACTCCTTCACTTTGTCCAGAGGCACATCTTTCAGCAATCCGTGTGTACCGCAATACAGAATAGCCACCTGCTTTTCGACAGGCATCGGGCTGTACTGAGGCTGTACCAGCAAACGGGTATTCTTCTGTCCCTTATCGATAGTCAGCGCGGTAACGGGGTCCATATCGCCACTGAACTTGGTAAATGCTTCGAGTTCGCGATACTGAGCCTGGTCGATCTTCAACGTACCGGCCACTTTCTTCATCGCCTTGATCTGTGCATTACCACCGACACGGCTCACCGAGATACCGACATCAATAGCCGGACGGTTGCCCTGATTGAACAGATTGGTATCGAGGAAGATCTGTCCGTCGGTGATGGATATCACATTGGTCGGGATATATGCAGATACGTCGCCGGCCTGCGTTTCAATGATAGGCAAGGCTGTCAGTGAACCGCCGCCTTTTACTTTTCCGCGCAGACTGTCGGGCAAGTCGTTCATCTGGCATGCTACTTCCTGCTGGTTGATGATTCGTGCCGCACGTTCCAACAGACGTGAATGCAGGTAGAAAATATCACCCGGATAGGCCTCACGTCCGGAAGGACGACGCAAAATCAATGATACCTCACGATAGGCAACCGCCTGTTTGGAAAGGTCGTCATAGACAACCAAGGCATGACGGCCGGTATCGCGGAAATACTCGCCGATAGCAGCACCGGCAAAGGGGGCATAGTACTGCATGGCTGCAGGATCGCCGGC
>NZ_FR883096.1:20584-21603 GCF_000435115.1 Bacteroides sp. CAG:633
CGCCGGCCGTAGCGGCTACCACAATGGTGTAGTCCATGGCTCCGTGCTGACGCAAGGTGTTGACAATAGAGGCTACAGTCGAACCTTTCTGGCCGATGGCTACATAAATACAATATACCGGATCGCCGGCTTCGTAATTGGCACGCTGGTTGATGATGGTATCAATGGCAATGGCAGTCTTACCTGTCTGACGGTCGCCAATGATCAGCTCACGCTGTCCGCGGCCGATAGGAATCATGGCATCCACCGCCTTCAGACCAGTCTGCAAAGGCTGATTTACCGGCTGACGGAAAATAACTCCCGGTGCCTTACGCTCCAACGGCATTTCGCAAAGTTCACCTCCAATCGGTCCTTTGCCATCGAGCGCAACACCCAACGGGTCTATCACACGTCCTAACATTCCCTCTCCTACCATAATAGAGGCGATACGCTTTGTACGTTTCACGATGAATCCTTCCTTTATCTTATCGGTAGGACCCAGCAAAACGGCACCCACGTTGTCCTCTTCCAAGTTCATCACGATAGCCTTGACACCGTTGTCGAACTCCAGCAACTCGTTGGCTTCGGCATTGCGCAGACCGTAGATACGTGCCACGCCATCGCTGACCTGCAACACCGTACCAACCTCGTCCAGCTGCACCCGGGTATCAATGCCTTCCAGTTGCTTGCGGAGGATATCGGAAACTTCGCTTACTTTTATATTTTCAGACAACATTTTATTCCTTTTTAAAAAGACCGGCATTATCGTCAGTCAAACACCAGTCGCAATTAAACGATTCTTCTATTCTTATCAATGAACTGCTCTTTCACTTTCTTCAACTGGGTCGCAATGCTCGCGTCCAGACGGAAATTGTTAACGTCAAAGATAAATCCACCCAAAACTGACGGATCTACCTCGGTCTGCAACTCCATGCGGGCATGCAACAAGGTAGAGGCACTGTTTCTGATACGTTCTTCCTCTTCCTTAGTTACAGGTACAGCAGTTATCAACTTGGCCACTCCAATGTGTTTGCTCTTCC
>NZ_FR883096.1:21624-65912 GCF_000435115.1 Bacteroides sp. CAG:633
CTCTTCCGGTATAAATCCAAAAAGGCCAAACAGATGTATCGGAGCATGCTTTCACGGCCATTCTTCAGCACCAATGTTATGAAACGGCTGAATTCATGACTTACTGGAGCATCTCCGGCAGCAGCCGTACTGATAAGCGAATACTTCTCACGTATCGTCAAAATGGGATTATCCAACGCAGCATGTAAATCCGCATGATTCTGAAAACTATGTTCGAGCATACGCACACATGCGTAGACCGAATCTTCCGTTTTCGTATCCTGGGCGTATTTCATAAGTGCTTTGGCATACCGCACTGAAACAATTCCTATATCCATCTTATCTAAATTCAACTACAGAATCGCAATTCCTGATATAAGTCGGAAGTTCCAGAGAAAGCATCCCTTTCATCAGGAATTACAATTCAACATTAATTCTGTTTATTTCTCGAAGCAGCCAAAATTTCATCCAGCATACGGTCGATCATGCCCATCTGTTCGTCTTTATCATCCAGATTCTTGCGGATAACTTTCTCTGCAATATCTACAGAAAGCATGGCCACCTGACGGCGGATATCGCGTATGGCTTCTTCTTTTTCAAGCTGTATCTGTCTTCTTACCTCGTCCAGTTCCTTCTGCGCAGCGACTTCTGCTTGTTTACGGGCTTCGACAATGATTTTGTCGCGCTCGTGCATCGCTTCCCGAAGGATGCGTCCTTGTTCCTTATTGGCGGCAGCCACCAGTTGCTCACTTTCTTCTTTCAGTTTCGAAAGCTGAGCGTTCGCCTCGCGTGCTACTGCCATAGACTGGTCGATGTATGTCTTACGGCCTTCAACCATCTTGGTTATCACCGGAAAGCCATACTTCGCCAACACTACAAACACAATGCCGAACGAAAGAAGCATCCAGAACAGCAGACCACTATCGGGTAATAACAATGACATATTTCTAACTATTTAGTTTCTCGGTTTCCGGATTCATAAGCTTGTCAGTCCTTCGATGTTTCAACACCATAACGGAAGAACTTACGCACCTGTTAACCCGGCAACTTACAAATTAAGAATTATCAATTGAAACAGGAGGTACCCTCCGGTCATTACAGGAAGAATACCAACAGACACACAACGACTGCCAACAGAGCCACACCTTCAATCAGAGCGGCAGCAATAATCATGTTCATACGGATATCTCCTGATGCCTCGGGCTGGCGACCAATGGCTTCCATAGCGGAGCTACCAATTTTACCAATACCAAGACCGGCACCAATTACAGCAATACCAGCACCTAATGCTGCACCTAATTTGCTGACTCCCACACCTGCCGCAGCGGCTTGTAATAATACTGATAGTAACATAGTTTTCTAAATTTTTAAATGGTTATTTTTTTAGTTATTCAATTCTCGTATTTCTTTTTCTGTTTTTATCTCTTTCTTTTCTTCATGTTCCGCCTGCGCCAATCCGATGAACACGGCCGACAGCATGGTAAACACATAAGCCTGGATAAAGGCTACCAGCAGCTCCAACGCATTCATAAAGATGTTGAACAGCACCGAAGCAAACGTCAACGAACCGTTCAGTACAGGTCCCATGCTGGCCGATATGAATATCAGACTTGTCAGTACCAGCATGGCCATGTGTCCGGCCAGCATATTGGCAAAAAGACGGATCATCAAGGCAAACGGCTTGGTAAACACACCGAAAAACTCAATCAGGGGCATCATCGGGAAAGGTACCTTCAGCCACCAGGGAACATCGGGCCAGAATATGTCTTTCCAGTATGCCTTGTTGCCGAACAGGTTGACCGCAATAAAGGTACATACGGCCAACACCATCGTAACGGCTATGTTACCCGTCACATTGGCACCACCCGGGAAGAAAGGAACCAGCCCCATGAGGTTGTTGATGAATATAAAGAAGAAAGCTGTGAGCAAATAGGGAGCAAACTTATGATATTTGGGTCCCACACAACTCTTGATAACATCATCGTTGACCATCATGATAAACATCTCCATAAAGCCGACAAAACCTCCGGGAGCTTCACTGTCCTGCGGGTGTTTCTTGTACCAGCGTGCCACGCTCAGAATGATAATCATCAGCAGCAGGCTATTGAATATCAGTGCAAAGGCTACTTTGGTAATCGAGAAATCCCACGGGCGTACTTCATTGCCCTGGGCATCATACTCTACGAGCTTCCCTTCGTAACGGCTGCCTTCGGGGGCAATGGAAAGACCTTCGTATGACCCGTTATTCTCTTCGAGCCGGGCCGATGAGAACACATGCCATCCCGTTGTCTGGCTGTAGACAATAATAGGCAGAGGGACAGTGACATGAGTTTTTCCCCACGTAGTGATGTGCCACTCATAGGCATCGCCGATGTGCCCGAAAACAATTTCTTTCACATCAACTGTACCTTCTTCCTGCTCCTTTTCTGCCGATTCGCTCTTTTGTACGACAGTCGTATCTGCCTGACTGGCGGGAGTCACCGCAGCCACAGTGTCGGCATACACCGTTTCCGAAAAGAGGAATCCCATCAACAGGATTATTACGAACCACGTATTATGCTTTCGTTTCATCTTTCTTACTTTTTTTCGCTTTACGGTTCATTTCGAACGTGAAGAAGAACCATGAATCATATATCAAATAAATCAGATAATTTGCAATAAACGTCAGCAAAAAAGCCCGGATTTCCTCACGGACAGCAACGCAATAAATAGCCATCACAATGATGGCAAACAGCATCCGCATCACTTTCAGCAGCAAGTATATCTGCAACATCCACTTGGGAGAGTGCTTGCGGCACATTTCCGTCATGCTGATAGTAAACACTCCGAAGACAAAAAAGAATACAGGAATAATGGGATAGCCTCCAAAATAGTGATGAGGAAAGAAAGAAAAATAGATTCCGCCTCCACACACACCAATCAGCAATGTCAGCAAAGCCGATTGTAACAAATAATTACGTTTAGTTATACTAATGCTCACTTTTTCCTGTATTTTGATTTAAGTCCTCTCTCTTTTTTTACTATCTTAATCCGGCATCTTTTTTACTCGATGCAAACGGAAACGGTGTCATTGCTCATTTCGATAAAGCCTCCATGAATCTCCTGCGAATGCTCTTTACCATCTTTCGTCACGTAGGAGACCAATCCGGCCTTCAGTGACGAAACGATGGGTGCATGTTGCGGCAGTATGGTAAACGACCCCATCGCACCCGGCAATGTAACGCTGTCTACTTCTCCGTCAAAGATTTCCTTCTCGGGCGAAACAATATTTAAATGCAAATCCTTCATTTCCGTTATCTCTTAGCCTGTTCCAACAGTTTCTTACCTTTCTCGATTGCTTCTTCAATGGTTCCGACATTCAGGAAAGCCGGTTCCGGCAAATAGTCCACTTCGCCGTCAAGAATCATCTTGAAGCCCTTAATCGTGTCTTCGATAGAAACCATCGTACCGGGAACGCCGGTAAACTGTTCGGCCACAGCAAATGGCTGCGAAAGGAAACGCTGTACGCGACGGGCACGGTTCACCAGCGTGCGGTCGGCATCAGACAGCTCTTCCATACCAAGGATGGAGATGATATCCTGCAATTCCTTGTTACGCTGCAGAATCTGCTTCACACGCTGTGCCACGTCGTAGTGTTCCTGACCTACAATGTGCGGATCAAGAATACGCGAAGTAGACTCCAACGGATCTACGGCAGGATAAATGCCCAATTCCGTAATCTTACGGCTAAGTACGGTTGTTGCATCCAAGTGGGTAAAGGTTGTGGCAGGCGCAGGGTCGGTCAAGTCGTCGGCCGGCACATATACAGCCTGTACGGAAGTAATAGAGCCGTTGCGTGTAGACGTGATACGTTCCTGCATGGCACCCATTTCCGTAGCCAGTGTCGGTTGGTATCCCACAGCCGAAGGCATACGTCCCAACAAAGCCGATACTTCGGAACCAGCCTGGGTGAAACGGAAGATATTGTCGATAAAGAACAGGATATCGCGCGGTCCGTCTGTTTCAGCGCCACGGTCGCGGAAAGATTCAGCTACCGTAAGTCCTGACAGAGCTACGGACTGACGTGCTCCAGGGGGTTCATTCATCTGACCGAATATCAGCGAAACCTGCGACTTGGCCACTTCATTATAATCGACCTTGGACAAGTCCCAGTTGCCTTCTTCCATACTCTTCTTGAATTCTTCACCATAGCGGATAACACCGGATTCGATCATTTCCCTCAGCAAGTCGTTACCTTCACGGGTACGCTCACCAACTCCGGCAAACACGGAGAAACCGTGCTGTTTCTTGGCGATGTTGTTGATCAGCTCCTGGATGAGCACCGTCTTTCCTACACCGGCACCACCAAACAGACCGATCTTACCACCTTTACTGTAAGGTTCGAGCAAGTCGATTACCTTAATACCTGTATAGAGAACTTCCTGAACAGTTGTCAAGTCTTCAAACTTGGGCGGTTCGCGATGAATAGGATATGCTCCCGTACGGTCCAATTCCTTCATACCATCGATAGAGTCACCCACCACATTCATCAGACGGCCCTTAATCTGGTCGCCTACCGGCATGGTAATCGGGCCTCCCAACGGGTATACGTTCATACCACGTTGCAAGCCATCCGTACTGTCCATGGCTACAGTTCGTACTGTATTCTCACCAATATGTTGCTGTACTTCGATTATCAGTCGTTTCCCATGCGGACGCTTGATCTCCAATGCGTCATGAATGCTTGGCAGCACCAGTTCAGTCTCTGTACCTTCAAAATAGACGTCTACAACAGGTCCAATCACCTGTGAGATATGTCCGACAATCTGTGACATAAGCTTTTTTTTATTATCGTAATTAACTTCGTCACAAATTTACGAACAAATTGCATGTGGTTGTTCTTCCCAATAAGATTTTTTGGACAAAAAATACTTTTTTGAATGATTAAAGGTAGAAAAAGGACATTTTAATGCAAGAACTGCAACATCAGTTAACATTGGATATGATGGGATAAAGCCGTATCTCCATGCCGCCCCAAAGAGAGATTCTTTCAAGTTAGCCAATATTTTTTTCCTAACTAGAGAAAATTATTTTCCTAACTGGGAAAATATTTTTTCCTAACTGGGAAAAAATCGGGCCAGTCAGCCCAGCAAAATTCAGGCCATACGACTCTTTTCACACATACAGAAAAAGAGGAGGTGTCAAAGCCAAAAGTGGCTGACATTTTGATATATTTTAGGCACGGATTACACGGAGGAACGCAGAGAAAGAAGAATAATCATCCGCAAAATTCCGTGTAATACGTGCCTAAAGGAAAGCGGTTCCTTAATCTGACACACTTTCCTGTTGCCGACATGCTGATAACAAAACCCTTTTCAAGGCTTTTTAGCTTATTCAGGATGGAGCGGCACTTAATAAACCTCTACCCTGGCTGCAATGCTCTTTGTCTTGTCACGCAAAGCATCCAGATCGCTGCCAAGAGGCGCATAGCACAATACGACTCCCATACGGCGATTGACACGTGTAGTAGGCTTTCCGAAAATCCGCAAATAGGTATCCTCTTCTTTAGTGACTTCTTCCAGTCCTCTATAATTAGGCTGCTCCTGGCTGGCTATCGGCGAAAGGATAACTGCACTGGCACCCATACGCTCCAGTTTGATGCCAGGAATGGGCAAACCTAAAACAGCACGCAGGTGCAGTTCGAACTCGTTCAGGTTTTGAGTACCGGCCAGTGTAACCATGCCTGTGTCATGAGGACGCGGAGACAATTCCGAGAAATACACACCATTTTCATGGCTCAAGAAGAATTCCACTCCCCATATACCGTAACCGGTCAAAGCTCTGGTCACCTTTTCAGCCATTTCCTGTGCCTCTTTCAAATGTGCCGGATCGATGTAAGCCGGCTGGAAACTTTCACGATAGTCTCCGCCTTTCTGCACATGTCCGATGGGAGGACAGAACAACGTAGGACCATTCTTCTGAGTGACGGTCAACAGCGTAATTTCGCTATCGAAGTGAATGAATTCCTCGATGATCAGTTCCTTTATATCTCCGCGGCTTCCGCTGCAACCATACTCCCAGGCATGTTCCAGTTCGTCGGCACTCTTGACCAGCGACTGCCCCTTGCCCGAAGAAGACATCAAGGGTTTAACCACACAAGGGAAACCAATCTTTTCGGCAGCAGTTTTCAACTCTTCCAACGATTTGGCATAATAATACTTAGCAGTCTTCAATCCCAATTCCTGTGCAGCCAAATCGCGGATGGCCTTACGGTTCATCGTATAGTTCACGGCTCGTGCACTGGGTACCACCTGAATGCCTTCTTTCTCGAAATCGTATAAACGTTCCGTACGGATAGCTTCGATTTCCGGCACAATGATATCCGGATTGTGCTTACGTACTGCGCGCTCCAAAGCATCTCCGTCGAGCATGCTGAACACTTCGCATTCATCGGCGACCTGCATGGCCGGTGCTCCGGCATACGAATCGCAAGCTATCACATATTGTCCTTTACGTTGAGCGGCTATTACAAACTCTTTACCTAATTCACCAGAGCCTAACAACAAAATTTTTTTCATTATCTATCTACTAATTTTATATGCGAGGGTGCATCAAAAATACGCTGCACCCTCCATTCTTTTTCAAATCCAACGAACGAACAGTTATTGATGCTGTTCTCTTAACAAATCGTTCACGGTCTTCACCGGATTGAATGTGCTTAACGGCACTTCTACAAATATCGTGTTCCAGTCGCTCATGGCTCCGTTCCACAGTCCGGGAAGTTCCAATGCTTTCAGTTCCTTTCCGTTTTTCGATTTATGGGATATGAATCCGGTCGATTTGTCTACGTACTTCGTAAGGTCGAATTTATGTCCCTTATAGTCGCGCACTGCACATACCAGGTCTACCGGATTGAAATGAGTTCCCTTTTCGAACATTTCTTTCTTCTGCGGATCGTTCATGTCAATCTGCGAACTTTCCAGTATCTGCAACGAAATAGTGCCATCGCTGTTATAGGCCAGGAACGGACCTCCACCGGGTTCGCCTACATTCTTCACCATACCGCATACACGCATCGGACGATTCAGTTTCTTTTTCAGGTAAATAACCAGTTCGGCATCCTCCAGATTCTTCACTTCCGGATTCTTGCAGCAAAGTTTCTTTTGCAAGAACTGCAATACGTCCAGAATCTGTTCATGAGTATATTTTCCGCTGTCCAGCAATTGCAGATATGCAAAAGCCTGTTGTTGCAAGGTAATCAGTACACCTGCTATCAGTTTTTTATATAAAACGGTGTCGCCTTTCAGCTTGTCAGGTACAACGTTATCGATGTTCTTGATAAAAATAACGTCAGCATCCAGATCATTCAAGTTCTCAATCAAAGCACCATGTCCACCCGGACGGAACAGGAGTTGTCCCTTATCACGGAAAGGCTGATTGTTCATATCAGCAGCAATGGTATCTGTGCTCGGCTTCTGCTCAGAGAATGTAATATTATAATCCACTCCATATTTCTTGGCATAAAGAGCAGCCTTTTCCTCGATCAGAGCCTTAAAGAAAGCACGATGTTCGGGAGATACAGTGAAATGTACATTAACCTTGCCATTGCGGTTGGCTGCATACAAAGCACCTTCTACCAGATGTTCCTCTACCGGAGTACGGCTTCCGTCTTCATATTTATGGAATTTCAGCAATCCTTTGGGCAAAGAGCCGTAATTCAAGCCTGCCGATTCCAGCAAAGCTGCCACCACAGCCTTATAGTCGCCCTCGTTCAGCAAAGCAGGAATATCCTTGCCCTTGGTCTTCAGACATGCCGCATTCAAATCATCGTAAAAAGCAAAATGCTCAATCTTCTCAAAGAACTTCTTTTCAAAATCTGTCTGAGGGACATTATAATCAGCGCCCAAAAACTCAAACATATTCTTAAACATGCGGCTGGCCGCACCCGAAGCCGGTACAAATTTTACCACTGTTTTATCAGTCTGTGTATAAGCTTCCCATGCGTCCAGATATGTTTTCTGAACCTCAGCATCGGGAGCCAATATACCATTTTCAACAGAAGCAGCTGCATATAACTTCAAAAAAGGAAAACCTTTCTCAAAACATGCCAACTGTTCTGCAATCTGTTCTTCCGAAATGCCTTTCTTTACAAGCAAATCTTTGTCCTGGGGTGTTATCATATTTATCTAAATTTATTAATTGACCCCCAAAAGTATAAAAAAAATGCAACTGTGATAAGAAAAAACAAGAAAAAAACTACCTTTGGCAAATAAAATACAAATGACCATGGCAACAGAGATTTTTTTCACTACAGATGAGAAAAAAGAACTATTCTCACTTTACCGCAAACTGCTGAAACTTTCGGGTGACACATTGCAAAAGGATGACTGTAAAAAGCTGAAAACTCACCTTATCAATGCCATACAACAGAACTTTATCCAACGGGATATATTCGGCTTGAACCCTATCATCAAGGATATGCAGACAGCGGTTATAACGGCCGAAGAAATCGGTATGCGCCGTGCCTCCATCCTGGCCCTGATGCTGCATGACTCTGTCCGGTGCGGCAGCTATAGCCTCGAACAGGTACAGGCCGAGTATGGAGAAGATGTTGCAAGAATCATACAAGGACTGATACGTATACAGGAACTGTACACGAAAAGCCCTACCATCGAATCGGAAAATTTCAGAAACCTGTTGCTTACATTTGCCGAAGACATGCGGGTCATACTGATTATGATTGCCGACCGTGTAAACGTGATGCGACAGATCAGGAACAGCGAGAACGACGAGGCTCGCCGACAGGTTGCCAATGAAGCCGCATACCTTTATGCCCCACTCGCTCACAAGCTGGGACTGTATAAACTGAAATCGGAACTGGAAGACCTTTCACTGAAATATACGGAGAAAGAAGTATATTATCACATCAAGGATAAACTGAACGAAACCAAAGCTTCGCGCGACAAATACATTGCCTCTTTCATTGCCCCGGTACAAAAGAAACTGGAAGAGGCCGGACTGAAGTTCCACATCAAAGGACGGACCAAATCAATACATTCCATCTATCAGAAGATGAAAAAACAGAAATGTCCGTTCGAGGGTGTGTACGACTTGTTTGCCATCCGGGTAATCCTCGACTCTGAACGGGACAAAGAAAAACTGGAATGCTGGCAGGCATATTCTATCGTAACAGATATGTATCAGCCCAATCCCAAACGTTTGCGCGACTGGCTGTCTGTGCCTAAGAGCAACGGTTACGAATCGCTCCACATCACGGTAATGGGACCGGAAGGCAAGTGGGTGGAAGTACAGATCCGTACCGAAAGAATGGACGAAATCGCCGAACGTGGTCTGGCTGCCCACTGGCGCTATAAAGGAATAAAAGGCGAAAGCGGACTGGACGAATGGCTGACTTCCGTACGCGAAGCATTGGAAAGTTCGGACAGTAACGGACTGGAAACAATGGATCAGTTCAAACTGGACTTGTATGAAGATGAAGTCTTTGTCTTCACCCCCAAAGGCGACCTGTTCAAACTGGGCAAAGGAGCTACTGTACTCGATTTCGCTTTTCACATTCACAGCAAATTGGGTTGTAAATGCATCGGTGCCAAAGTAAACGGCAAGAACGCCCAACTCAGGCAAGTATTGCATAGTGGTGACCAGGTAGAAATAATGACATCGAATACCCAGACTCCCAAACAAGACTGGCTGAACATTGTAACCACGTCGAAAGCCCGTACCAAAATACGCCAAGCTCTGAAAGAAATGGCTGCCGGACAGCATGACTTTGCCAAAGAGACACTGGAGCGCAAGTTCAAGAACCGGAAGCTGGAATACGATGAAGCCATCATGATGCGTCTCATCAAACGCATGGGTTATAAAGTGGTGACAGATTTCTATCAGGCGATTGCTAATGAAACGATTGACGTCAACGACATACTGGATAAATACATCGAACTGCAGAAAAAAGAAAACGATGCGCACGATGAGGTTGTATACCGCAGCGCAGAAGGATACAACCTTCAATCTCCTTTGCTTGAGGAAACAAGCAACAAGGAAGATGTACTCGTCATCGACCAGAACCTGAAGGGACTGGAATTCAAACTGGCACGTTGCTGTAATCCTATTTATGGAGATGACGTATTCGGCTTCGTCAGTGTTACCGGCGGAATCAAAATTCACCGCACCGACTGTCCCAACGCCAGCGATTTACGCGAACGCTTTGGCTACCGTATTGTGAAAGCACGTTGGGCCGGAAAATCACAAGGCACACAATATCCTATCACATTGCGTGTAGTCGGGCATGATGATATTGGCATTGTTACCAATATTACCTCTATTATCTCTAAAGAAATGGGAATTACCCTGCGTAGTATCAGTATTGATTCTCACGACGGACTATTCTCGGGAACACTGACCGTAATGGTTGGCGATACGGGCCGTCTGGAAGCTCTCATCAAAAAACTGAGAACCGTAAAAGGAGTAAAACAGGTATCAAGAAACTGAATATGAAATACGATTTCAAAAAGCAGATAAGAAGTTTCGGATATGCATGGCATGGCTTATACAGTTGCATAGGGAAGGAGCAGAACCTTAGCTTTCACCTGATTGCCACTGTATTAGTCATCATTGCCGGATTCCTGTTCCATATCACACGAACCGAATGGCTTGTTATTCTGCTGTGCATCGGCATGGTTATCAGTGCCGAGCTTTTTAATACAGCCATCGAAAGATTGGTAGATCTTGTTTCTCCACAAAGACATCCCATAGCAGGACAGGTGAAAGATATTGCGGCAGGAGCTGTATTGGTATGCGCATGCATAGCAGTCATCATAGGGCTTATTATCTTTATCCCCTATTTAACCGGTTTATTCCAAAAATAAAAAGAGTGAGAAAATAACATCATCTCACTCTTTTATTTTTATAATACGGACAGGTAGCCATTATAAACATCAGCACTGACACAGCCGCAGTAACACTTCCAATATACAGTGATGTTTCATTGGGCTGCCAGCTTGCTATCGCAAAACCACTTATCATACCGGCATCAATAGCTAGGTTCAGGGTAGTATTGCTCGTTCCACGTTGACAATGCTGCGAAAGCCGGACAAACATACGCACCAAGGGGACGGCGGACAGCAACAAAATCATAACCAACAACAGCAGCCCATACAGCCAAAACGCATCAGCCTCCCATACCACTAGTGAAGCAAATATCCCACAGGCCAGAGTCAGCAAATACACATTCAAAGCCGGCAACCAGGCACGCGGCAATATGAAACGGTCAAGATTGCAGAGCCTCATTCCCATAGGTGCCCGAAACGGTACATGAATACGGCTGGCTTCCAATATGCCCAATACGCCCACTACTGTTGCAACATACAAAACCACTGTAATGGCATATTGCCAGTATAGCCAGAAGCCCAAAAACATACCGACAGCCATTCCAATGCAATTCCAACGTGCATAGGCAACATTCGCCCGGGTACGATTCCCCGATTCGGTCACATCGATGCTCAAGGTAACCCCGGCAGCAGAAGTCAGGCCCCAGCATGCACCCTCTATCAGAGCCAATGCTCCCCATTCCGCCAAACCGTCTGCATAAATATAGCCAAACAATGCAACCAGCAAAATGGCAGCAGGCCATACAAACACGCTTTTCCGATAGCAGGCATCTCCCAAATATGCATTGAACGGTCCGGACAGAAACAAGCCTGCCAGCATCAGCAAATAGAAATACACACCCTCACTGCCCAATCCGACAGCCAACAACGGGAACGGCATATAGGCGGCTGCATGGAGGAAAAATCCTGCCATGCACATCCGCCTGAATCCTGGAGAGAGTTGCGTATGCTCAATATTGTTCTTTTTCATTCGGAAAATCCAAATTCTTTACATCAGAGACATAACGGCTAATAGCGTCAGTCATCACTGTATGCAAATCGGCATAACGACGCAGAAAACGTGGACGGAAACCATTGTTCATACCCAACATATCCTGAACAACCAAGACCTGTCCGTCTACTCCGCCACCAGCACCTATACCAATGACAGGGATAGTCAACTCGCGTGCCACCCGCTCAGCCAAAACTGCCGGAATCTTCTCCAATACGATGGCAAAGCAACCTGCTTCTTCAAGCAAATGAGCATCGCGCACCAGTTTCTCGGCTTCAGCTTCATCTTTGGCACGTACGGTATACGTACCATATTTATTGATGGATTGCGGCATCAGTCCCAAATGTCCCATAATGGGAATACCTGCACTAAGTATACGCTTCACTGTACCGATGATTTCTTCTCCACCTTCCAGCTTCAACGCATCTGCATGGCTCTCTTTCATAATACGTATAGCCGATGCCAATCCTTCCATCTCATTACCTTGATAAGAACCGAAAGGCATGTCGACTACTACCATGGCACGTTTCACGCCACGTACTACAGATTTTCCATGATAAATCATCTGATCAAGAGTAATAGGCAATGTAGTCACATTACCAGCCATTACATTCGATGCCGAATCGCCAACCAGTATCACATCTACACCGGCACCGTCTACAATCTGTGCCATAGTATAGTCATACGAAGTCAGCATAGAAATTTTTTCGCCTCTCTGTTTCATTTCTACAAGGCGATGTGTAGTCACTTTACGAGTGTCATCTGAAATATATCCAGCCATTTCTATAAATATTAAGTTATTACTTTTTCATGTACCAAATAAATATAAGTTTCTGCCTCTTCCCGATAGGTTCCTATTTTCGGATTTCGAGCATTTTCTTGTATGTGAAACCTTCGAAATCATTCAAAATATAATGGCAGAACGGAGCGATACTCTCACGGGAGTTGGTTGTAGCCAGTCCGACGACATTCGCCCCAGAAGCCATACCGGCTTTCAGTCCATTGAATGAATCTTCAAAAACATATGTATTTTCGGGCTCAGTGCCAAACACCTCCATCCCCAACAGGAAGCAATCGGGAGCAGGTTTCGAACGGGTAAACATCTCCGCAGTCAGAATCCGGTCGAAAAGTGTCTTCACTTCCGGACAGGCACGGTAAACAGCTCCCATTTTTTTATCATTCGAACTTGTTACAACTGCGATCTTTACATCATGCTTCCGTAAATCTGCAATAAAATCGAGCACACCCGGAATATATTCGTACTTCATTTGTTGCTCGAAGTTATCCAGCTGCTCTGTTATTTTCTGTAATTCCTGTTCTTTTCCCGAAAAGAAATTATCATATATGTAAGTCAACGTCTGACCTTTAATAAGAAGTTCGAGATTGTCCATGGACAAATAGTCTACTCCAATCTTATGCCAGAATATGCTATACTGCTTTTCTGTATCCATGACAACTCCGTCAAAATCGAAAAGAACTGCAATCTTTTTCTGTTCGTTATCCATACTTTTTCCTAAATAAGTAAAACTATACCTTTCTACTTCTGAGCCGGCAAAGATAATGAAAGGTGAGCGCAGAGACAAATGAAAACCAAAGTTTTCAAATTTGACCAAGCCTAACTGCATCTTATCTTATCAAAAGGCGCAAATCATCTGTGAACAATACAGATAAAAATGCCGCAATCACTTCAGTGTCATCCCTGTCAACTCTTCCAATGTTCCATTAAAAACATTCAAATCCACTTCTTCTTCAATGCCTGGCACACGCCCTACATCTGTATATTGCCAGAAGTCCCAACGCCCCCTGTAACGAACTGAGTCCACATAGTAATGAGCAATCCAATAAGGATAGGTATCAAAAACTGAGTCGTTAAGATAGCGTTGCTTGAATTTATACGAAGTATATAAAATAGGCTTAATGCCATAATGCTGTTCTACCCGATTGAGCCATATTTTCACCGAGGCCTTCAATTCATCCACAGTCTTACGGCCAAGAGTTTCCACATCAAGTACCGGTGGCAAGTCTCCACTGTCCAATTGTACGGTATGAATAAAAAAATCGGCCTGCCTCACTGGATCTGTCTGGGGAATAAAATAATGATATGCTCCCCTAACAAAACCATATTCATGCGCTTTACTGAAGTTTCTGGCAAAACAAGAGTCACCATGGTCTCCTCCCTCGGTAGCCTTCATAAAAATAAAATGAATCGGGAAATCGGACTGCCTGTTACGTGCCAGCATCGGCCAGTCAATATCTCCCTGATAATGAGAAATGTCAATTCCATGCACTTCGTAACTGCAAGGTATACATACGCCATACCCCTTCCTGCCATAACAAGGCTTCCAACGATAAGCATAAGGACGGACAAAAAAACAATAAAAAGATGCCGAAAGAAACAAAACGATACATACAGCCAACACATTGCGCAGCCATTTAGGCATCACACGTGTCTGATTCCGTTTTTTTGCCCTGTGTCCGCCCGAAGAACGGGATAAGGAGGAAGAAGGCTTACGGCTTGCTGTGTTTCTTTTTTTAGTGGACAAAATACAAACTTTTAATAATAACCTAAAGATAAAAAAGAATTGCCCAAAATCTCTATAAAGCGAAAGACTACAAGGAGGTAAACCGATACATGCCGGTTTACTTGCCTTGTAGCCTATTTACCTGTCAGCCCAGGACTGACAAGACTTGCTTATAATACATTACTTACCTTGTTCCAGTTGCAATGTCTTAGTAGGCTGATCGCATACTTCTGTAGGTCCGAAGTACTGGATCGGTCCCGGATATACATAATCCGTTTCTTTAGCCCAACGGTCACGCTGTGCGGCGAAAGTTTTGAAAGGAGCACCATCCAGCTTAACCAATGCTTTCTGGATTACAGGTTTCATCTCACCGTTACGGCGTTCCATATTCATCATCATAGTGATGGGCACACCACCGGCAATCCATTCTTCAGCAGGAGCTGTTGTATTGCGTACAGATGACATGTAACCGGTCTTACCGTTAGCAATCAGCGATGCTGCAGTATAACCCAGCGAGTAGCAATAGTCTGCATCGAAGTTAGAAGGAGCAGCACAACGGCCTTCATAACCGAAGAAGTGGTGCTGAGCAGCAAACTTACCAACAAACTTGCCTTCGGCTTTCCACTGAGACAACTTAGTTGCAACCATTTCAGACAACAGTTTTTCAGTCTCGATCAGAGATACCTGTACATTTCCGTGCGGGTCACGATCCAGAGTCAGCTGACGTGCCACGCCTTCGGGAAGGCTTGCATAAATAGCTGAATTTTCAGGAGACAGCTTGCGGATGATATAGTCGCGCTGAGCAGACTTCTTGATCTGTGCAAATTCTTCTGAATTGGCAGCCAGGAAGTCATTCAGTTCGGCAATCAGACGTTTCATGGCAGGAATGAACTCGATCAGACCTTCGGGGATAAGAACCGTACCAAAGTTATTACCTTCGGCAGCACGGGCAGCTACAGCATTGGCAATGTAAGTTACAACATCGTCCAAAGACATGTTCTTTGCCTCTACCTCTTCTGAAACGATACAGATGTTAGGCTGTACCTGCAGGGCACACTCCAAAGCGATGTGAGAAGCCGAACGGCCCATCAACTTGATGAAGTGCCAGTACTTGCGTGCGGAGTTACAGTCACGTTGGATGTTACCGATTACTTCAGAATAAGTCTTGCAGGCAGTATCGAATCCGAAGCTGGTTTCAATCATTTCATTCTTCAAGTCACCGTCGATAGTCTTAGGACAACCGATTACCTGTATACCATAGTTCTTGGCTGCATAATATTCGGCCAATACGCAGGCATTGGTATTAGAGTCGTCACCACCGATAATAACCAGAGCTTTGATATTCAATTCTTTCAAGATCTCATATCCTTTTTCGAACTGATCTTCCTTCTCCAGCTTGGTACGACCCGATCCGATGATATCAAAACCACCGGTGTTACGATATTCATCAATAATATCAGCTGTCAACTCCATATAATTATGGTCTACCAGACCGCCGGGGCCAAGGATGAAGCCATAAAGACGGCTGTCTTTGTTCAGTTTCTTAATACCGTCGAACAAACCGGAAATCACGTTATGTCCACCAGGAGCCTGTCCACCTGAAAGAATCACACCCACATTAAGAGCGGGGAAGCTGGTAGCTTCATCGGTAGCCTCGAACCTAATCAAAGGCATTCCATACGTGTTAGGGAACAATTTCTTGATTTCTTCCTGGTCAGCAACAGACTGAGTAGCAGCACCTGCCACAGCCTTTACATTTCCTTTCAACGCTTTCGGAAGTTTGGGCTGATAAGCAGCCCTTGCAATCTGCAATGCACTTTTAGTCATATTTATTCAATTTAAAGGTGTATATACATTTTTAAAACCTCGCAAATTTCGGCTTTTTTCGGTAGATTACATAACTTTTGGTAGCGAAAAGTAAGTATCTATCACATTTTTTATATTTTTGCCGCCCGATAAGCAAGGAAATCAATACTACATCGTATGCTAAAAAAGTGGAAAGAATACTGGGAAACACGCTCACGGCGTGTACACCGCAAAATAGAACTTGTCCGTCTGAAACGGATACGTAAAAAGAAAATACCCAAATATTCCTATTGCAAAAACTGTGGCACACCATTGGAAGGCATGTACTGCTACCGATGCGGACAGTACGCGTTAGACACCGAGCAACCATTCTGGAAATACATCCGGCAATATTTCGAAAACGTTTATCAATTCGACACCAAGATATGGCGTACCCTGTGGTACATGTTCACGCGCCCAGGCTTTCTTACCGCAGAATTCAATGCGGGCAAAATCAATTCCTATGTTCACCCTTTCCGTTTATATATGTGTATCTCGGTGGTATTCTTCGCCGTGTTCTTCATGCTGGTGGGTGAACGGGCAAACGATTTCAACGCCCTGAACGACGGATTGCTCCGCCGTAATATTGTAGAGCAGATGAAGAAATCCGAGACCAAGGCCGATACTACCATCTACCTGTATCAGGTGCCCCGATTGGTCAAGACCCTATCACTTCGTTTCAACGTGGAAAATGCTGATAGCCTGATACACTTCCAGCCCATAGACAACCCTTATGGTCTCTCGCGCACTACCCTTCCCTGCCTGCTGGTCGACTCCTGTTTCCACCAGACCAACATCGCGCCACAGGACTGGGATTTCATCAAACAATCACGTGCCCTAAAAAATCTGAATATAGAAAATTGGATAGACGGCAAGAATTACGGTCCCGACAATGTAGCAGCCATTCGGGCTTTCCGGGTTGACAGTATACGTACAGAAAACGACAGCTTGGTATTGCAACCGCAAAAAGTCTACATTTGGACCGATGACGTAGAAAAAGACGCTGAAGTAGATACTCTGCAAAAGGAACAGTTTACTAACAACGTTGTAGGGGGCCTTTCCAAATGGACACCTTTTTATATGATGTTCCTCCTACCTCTTTTTGCAGCCATGCTAAAACTGTTCTACAAAAGCAAACGTATGCCTTACATGTGGCATTTTGTTCATGCTATCCACCTGAACACCGTTTTTCTCATCCTGCTTTGTGTTCCGCTGGTACCGCTTTTCGCATACGGCATCGATGACCTGTTGGCAAACCAGCAGACACTCAACACAGTACAATTGAATTCCCTTCGCATCACCCTTGTCGGTTTCCCCCTTGTCATGTTCATCTATATGCTGGTGTCTTTCCATACAGTCTACCGCCAAGGGTGGGTGAAAACAAGCTTGAAAGCCTTGCTGTTTTTTACCTTGTTCACCCTTATAGCCACGTTGCTGGCTTGTGCCCTATTAGTATGGTTGCTAGCAACGGAAGCAGATACCTTATAAATGAAAAATGAAGAACGAAAGAATGAAAAATAAAGAATGGACAATGAGAATCACTGAAATACTCAACCAACGCCGCCGACGTATCCGTCGCAACATCGAAGCCATGCGTCTGCGCCGTATCCGTCGTAACACCCGTCCCAATTACACGCACTGCATGAATTGCGGAACGAAACTGAAAGGTATGTATTGCCACCAGTGTGGACAGTATGCGCTCGATATCCATCAGCCCATGTGGAAATACATCCGTCAGTACTTCGAAAACATGTATCAGTTTGACGGTAAGGTATGGATGACGCTCCGGCTGATGTTTACCCGACCGGGATTTCTGACCAACGAGTTCAACGAAGGTAAAATCAACTCCTACGTTCACCCCTTCCGCCTATACATGTTCATTTCCGTCGTATTCTTCACCTTCTTCTTCATGGCTACCGAACGGATTACCGGACGGGCACTGCTGACAATGGCAGGAGAACAGATTCCCGATACAGTGATGAGCACATTGAGACGGGCAGATGCCACAGCTCTGCCAGACACTACCATCTACGCCTACAATATGGAAACGCTGCGCAAGGTGCTGGATGCACGCGGAGCAACACAGGCCGACAGCCTTGTCCGTCTGCATTACGAGGACCGCGGCGACGAACTGAATCTGGTCACGATCCCCCGCCTGCTCTTCGACTCCTGCCTGACACGTACTGCCCTTCACGAGGAGAATCAGACTGAAGCCAACATATTGCGCAAGACTGCCAAACTGGGCGAAATGGATGAGGAAGAACTGTTCTACCACAACATGCCTAGCGACTCGGTAACAGGACGTATTACAGCTGACACGTATGACTGGATGACGCGTATTGATCAGAAAGACCAGCTTCACCATCAGGCCACGGCATCGTTCGTACTGGGTCAGTTGTCCAAGTGGACCCCCATGTTCCTGATGTTCCTCCTGCCCCTACAGGCATTACTGTTTAAGGCTTTCTATCCACGCCGACGATACATGGAACACTTTGCCCATGCCACACATCTGAGCAGTTTTCTGCTTGTACTGATGGCCGTACCTGCAAGTATCTTACTTTGGGAATTCAACCTGGGACGTGACAACGATATCAACACTGGTACTGTACAAGATGCCATCATCTTCCTCTCACCTGTGGTATTGCTGTTCTACCAGCTTGTATCCATGCACACCGTCTACCGCGATGGATGGGGCAAGACTGCTGTAAAGTGTCTGCTTACATCAGGTTTATTCAACCTCCTGGCCTTCAGCCTTGCCGCTATGCTGATTTTGTTCCTTGTATTAAAAGCGATAGGAGAATTATGATTCTAAATAAGTATGGAGATGATTCGGTTCCGCTTCGTTCCAGTCAACATGACGGAATGAAAGCAACATCTTAATTCGGCAGGTTTTCTTTGTACTGAATGCCTCCTACTTTCAAAAAGAATCCTGGTTCCCAAACAAACTCTTATCACGAGTAACTCCGATTTTCACAGGGATTTTCTCTTGTTGACAAGCAAAAGATATATAACCTGTAAAAATCGGAGTTATCCGTAGTAGAGTTGCGTTTTTCAGCTTATTCCCATCCCCCGCCAAGTGCCTTGTAAAGGTTAACCATCGTGATACGCTTGTCACGGATGGCATAACTCAAACTAAGCTGGGCATCGAAGTAGGTACGCTGTGCATCGAGCAGATCCATGTAACCAATAGCTCCGTTCACATACTGTAACTGTGCCAGTTCGAGCGTGGACTTGGCCGACTGTTCCAGACGCTGACGCGTATCATAGATATCCTTAATCTTATTGAACTCGGTAATTGCATTATAGGCATCTTTGAATGCACTGAGCACAGCTTTCTCGTAAGCATAAGCAGCACGTTCGCAAGCGGCCTTCTTGGCTTTAAGACGGGCGCGATTCTTGCCCATGGCAAAGATAGGTTGCAACAGTGTACCGCTCAGCAAGTGATAAGGCGACTTCAAAATGTCCGACAGTTCTTCACTCTCAGCACCTAGGTTTGCAGTCAGCGTAATACTGGGGAACAGGCTCGTAAAAGCCACACCTACCGCTGCATTGGCTGCTATCAAATCCTGCTCGGCCTGACGTACGTCCGGACGACGTTCAAGCAAAGTGGAAGGAAGACCTACAGGCAAATTCTCGGGCAACACGATATCTACCGTAATAGGTGTACGCCGTATGCTGTGCGGATACTCACCGGTCAGGAAAGACAATTCATTCTCCTTCAGCGTAATCTTTCGTTCCAAATCCGGGACCAAAGTTTCAGTTTTCGCCAATTCCACCTGCGCCTGACGGAAGGGAATTTCAGAAATAAGTCCTCCTTCATAACGCAAACGTACCAGGTGAAGACTCTCCCGACGTGCCTCTAACGTTTGTTGTACAATAGCCAACTCGTTATCCAGTGCCACCAGTTCGAAATAAGCCTGAGCCACCTGTGCCACAAGACTCATCTGCAAAGCACGCCGACTTTCAATTGAACCGACAAACTCTGCCAGGCTGGCATCACGCGCCCAGCGAAGTTTTCCCCAAAGATCAAGTTCCCATGAAATCACTCCTTTCAGTTCAAATTCATTATCCGGATTGTAGTGATCACCACCATAATCATCAGCTTCTTTCTCTGCATAAGCACGTAGTCCGACCGAAGGGAACATGTTGGCAACGTCAATGCGCTTCATAGCAGCCAGTTCTTTCACTCGGGCTGCAGCCATCTGCATGTCTTTGTTATAAACCAGTGTCTTGCGAATCAGTCCCTGCAACAAAGTATCCGCATACAGCCACTCCCAGGGATAATCGGCAAAACTGGTTGTATCGGTATACAAGGCATCCGATCGGTGAGCCGAATCCTGCAACGAAGCTGGCAGTTCGAGCTCCGGACGTGTATAATGTTTGCCCAGCTGACACCCCGAAAGCAACAAAAGGGCAACAAGAAACAACGAAAGTCTATTATATAAGGTATGTATCATAATCTGTTATTTATTGTTTGTAGATAAAAACTCAGGTCCTTTACGAGCGCACCTTTTTCAGCTTGTTCTTCGCCTTGTATATCATGACAAAGAAGAAAGGTACCAGCACGATTCCTACCGTAACCGCCACAATCATTCCGAAGAAAACACCCGTACCGATAGCCTGACGGCTGGCAGAACCCGGTCCGCTGGCAATCACCATAGGCAACATACCCAGGATAAAGGCCAATGAAGTCATCAGAATAGGACGGAAACGCAAGTGTGAAGCATGTAAGGCAGCCTGTACAACATCCTTTCCGGCATCGGCTTCGTCTTTAGCAAACTCTACGATAAGGATGGCATTCTTGGCAGCCAATCCCACCAACATCACCAGACCGATCTGGAAATAAGTATCATTTTCAAGTCCACATGCTGCAACACCCATATAAGCTCCCAACGCAGCCACCGGCAACGAAAGCAATACAGCAATGGGGATGCTCCAACTTTCGTAAAGCGCAGCCAGGAAAAGGAATACAAACAGGAATACCAATGTCAGAATCAAACCCGTCTGTCCGCCAGCCTGCTTTTCCTGATAAGACAATCCACTCCATTCAATACCGATATTATCCGGCAAATGTTCACGGGCAATCTGTTCCATCAGTTCCATTGCCTGTCCCGAGCTATAGCCCTGAGCTGCCGTACCACGGATAACAGCCGTATTGAACATATTAAAACGTTTGATGCTTCCAGGTCCCGTCGTATATTCTGTATTACCCAGTGCAGTAAGCGGAATCATGGCACCATTGCTTCCTCTTACGAAGAAAAGGTTGATATTATCGCGATGCTCACGATAAGATGCTTCTGCCTGCAAATACACACGATAAATACGGTTGAACATATTGAAGTCGTTCACATAAACCGAACCCGTATAGGCTTTCACCGTTGAAAACACATCGGCCATAGGCACTCCCACCATTTTCACCTTATCGCGGTCTACATCGAAATACAGCTGTGGGATCTCGGCCTGCAATGACGAGGACAGACTGCTCAGCTCCTTACGTTGCGACGCATAATACATCAAAGTATCGGCTGCCTGTACCAGATTTTCGTACGTAGCATCACCACGAGCTTCGAGCTGCATTTCAAAACCTCCCGATGTACCCAGTCCCGGAATAACAGGCGGAGTCGACAGATATACTTTACACTCGGGATATTCATTGAACTCACGGCTCACACGGTTCATAATCTTATCGATAGTCGTATCGTCACGCTCCTTCCATTCCTTCAGAATCACTGTCAGCTGACTGCGCGCCTGACTTGTTCCCACACGCGGGCTGGTACCAGCAACACTCTGAACATACTCCACTTCCGGCATCTTCATCAAGAAGTCTATGGCGCGGTCTGTCACAGTACGTGTACGTTCCAAAGTAGTACCCTCCGGCATTTCCAACTCTACTGTGAAATACCCCTGATCTTCTACAGGTAAGAAGCTGGTCGGTATCAGTCGATAAAATACAAAGATAAGCACCAGTACCATTCCAAAACCAGCCATCACTCTACGCGGATTCTTAATGACACGCTTGATAATAGCCACATAACGGTGATTGCCCAAGTCGAGCCAGCGGTTAATGGCACGGAACACACGGTTTTTAGGTTTATTGGGATCAGTCGGCTTCAGGATCAGCGAACACATCACAGGACTCAGCGTCAATGCCACTACCGTCGAAAGCAATACCGACACAGCAATCGTCACACTGAACTGACGATACAACTGTCCTGTAATACCTGACAAAAAACTAACCGGCACAAACACAGCAGCAAGAACAAGCGAAGTGGCTATCAAAGCACTGGTCAGTCCGTCCATGGCTTTCTTGGTGGCTTCGTAAGCATTCAGATGTTCCTCTTCCATAATACGCTCTACATTCTCCACAACCACAATGGCATCATCCACCACCAGACCGATGGCAAGCACCAATCCCAACAAAGTCAATATATTGAGCGAAAATCCGAAGATAAGCATGAATCCGAAAGTACCGATCAGCGAGATAGGCACAGCTACAATCGGAATCACGGTAGCACGCCAGCTCTGCAGCGAAAGGAATACCACCACAATTACCAGGAATAATGCTTCGAACAATGTCTTGTATACCTCGTGAATGGATTCCGATATGTAAGTCGTCATATCGAAGGGGAACTCATACGACAGGCCTTCGGGAAAACTCTTGCTGATTTCCAACATTGTTTTCTTCACATTCTCGGCCACTTCCATGGCATTGGCTCCCGGCAGCATGTATATACCCAACACTGCTGCATTTCCACCGTTGATACCACTCTCCGTATTGTACGACTGCGCTTCGAGCGAAACACGTGCTACATCGCGCAAACGTATCAGTGAACCGTCGGCATTGGCACGAAGCACAATTTCTTCAAACTCGGCCGCACTGGACAAACGTCCCTGAGCAGTAATAGGAATTGTAATATCAAGTCCTGTGACAGGTTGTTGACCCAATACACCGGCAGCCGATTCACGGTTCTGATCCTTCAATGCATTCTGTACATCCTGCACTGTCAAGCCGAAATTGGCCAGACGGGCCGGATCCACCCAGATCTGCATGGCATAATAACGGCTTCCGATATTCGACACACGTCCTACTCCGGGAATACGGCGCAACAGGTCGAGCACATTAATGGTAGCAAAGTTACTTAAATAGATTTCGTCAAATTTAGGATCATCCGACGTCAAGCAGAGCGTCATCAACTGACTGGCTGCCTGCTTTTCTATTTCAATACCGTTCTGCACCACCTCGGCCGGTAAACGCGATTCTGCCAGCTTGATACGGTTCTGAATTTCTACAGCCGCCAGGTCAGGATCGGCAGAAATATCAAATGTGACGGTTGCCGAAAAACCTCCCGAGTTGGAACTGTTCGACTCCATGTAGAGCATACCCGGCGTACCGTTCAATTCCTGTTCGATCGGAGTAGCCACAGCCTGCGACACGGTCAGCGCGCTGGCTCCCGGATACGATGCACTGATCTTCACGACCGGCGGAGTAATCTGAGGATACTGGTCAATAGGGAGCATCGTCAGACCGATGATACCCACAATGACAATCAATATAGATATGACAGCCGAAAAAACGGGCCTGTCTATAAAAAAACTTACTTTCATGCTACTGGTTCTGCGTTTAGGTTATGACTTCTTATTCTCTTCCTCTTCCTGAGAAGGCACAGCTTCTCCTACCCGTACCTTGATACCCGGGCTGAGTTTATGATAGCCTTCACTCACTACCATTTCACCATGTGCCAATCCACGCTCTACAACTACACTGTTTCCGAACTCAGGTCCCAGTTCGATAAAGCGGCGTTCCACTGTCGAATCACGACGCATGACGAACACATACGCACCACCTTTTTCTATAATAAGCGACTTTTGCGGAATGACGGTTGCATTCTCACGTACGTCGAGCAGCAATCTTACCTTGGTAAACTGCCCAGGCAGAAGCACCCGGTCAGGATTAGGCATCTCGGCACGAACCGAGAAAGTACCTGTTTTAGGATCAACCTGCGGTTCGGCAAAGTCCACCAAACCTTTATAAGGATATACACTATTATCAGGCAAAGTAATGGTAACAGTAGGCTGCCACGAACGGGTGGAGTCTTTCTGTCCCAAAGTTACGTTACGTTCTTTACTTTTCAGATAGTCGAGTGCTGTCATACTGAAGTCCACCAGCACCGTGTCACTCTTGACCACTGTAGCCAGCAATGATTTTCCAGCTGTACCCACCAGCGTACCCAGATCGACATAACGTTCACTGATGTGTCCCGATATCGGCGAGCGCACCCACGTATATCCCAATTCCTGTTCTGCCTGATCCAGATCGGCCTGACTCATACCCATGCTGGCCACGGCCGTTTCATAAGCCGCAATAGCATTGTCCAGATCGAGCTGACTGGCAGCGTTTTGTTCGAACAAAGGACGTATACGTTCCAAATCGCGCTTGGTTTTTCTTACCGAAGCCGAATCTTTACGCAACTGTGCCCGCGCTTTATCAGCTTTGGCACGATATTGTTTGGGGTCTATGACAAACAAGACCTGGTTTTTGGTCACATAAGTACCTTCGGCAAACTCCATGCTTTCGAGGAAACCCTCCACACGTGCACGTACTTCCACAAATTGCTGTGCTCTGATACGTCCCACATAATCGCCGTAAATTTCTACATCCTCGGTAGCAGCAGGTTCTACCATTACAATAGGAACTTGAGGTTGAACTTTTTCAGGCCATGTCCAGATGACGTATCCGCCCACCAATACAGCCATACAGGCAACCATGCCTATAACTCTCTTTCTCTTCAGCTTCAATTCTTTTTTTGTAAAAAACAGTTTCATGCTTGTTTGTTTATTAAATTTAACCCTGTTATTTTCTGATATAAGAATGCAAGTCCGATGCCAAAACCGGCTTAAGGAGTACAAAGGTACGCAAATCTCTCGTTTTCAACAAATAAAGCCATATTAAAATCCTTCCACTCAACCAACCCGTCAATGTGGATTGTGTAGAAACTCCACATCAGCCTGTAGACTTTTTCCACACCACCCCATTCTCAGGCAAACACAAATATGCCCAAGCGTTGTTCTAAAAATATTTTCTTTTTTCCTTTTATTGATAAAAAAGTAGTATCTTTACCGAAAATAAAAGGCAATGATTTTTTAGCAGGCTTTTTATTTGCAGAAAAGAATCATTCAATTTCGTCCTGGCCTGTAAAGAATCAAGTCTTCTATATTTTTGGAAAACCAATTATTCACTTAAAAAACGGAAAATTATGGCAAGCAGAAAGAATTTGAAGAAGAGCGTTAACTATATTGCAGGAGAGTTGTTTACCGAATGTCTGGTTATCAGTAAATTTGTTCCGGGAGCAGACAAGCAGAAAGCTGACGAACTGATGGGCGAAATTCTGAACATGCAAGACGAGTTCATCAGTCGCATCAGCCACACCGAACCGGGCAATGTAAAAGGATTCTATAAAAAATTCCATTCAGACTTCAACGCTAAAGTGAACGAGATTATTGATGCCATGAGCAAATTAGGATAAAAATGAAGAAATCCTTTTATAGCTTCATCTTTTACCGCCTATTGGGATGGAAAACCCGTCTGGAAGTGCCCAATTACGACAAGTGCGTAATTTGTGCCGCTCCTCATACGTCCAATTGGGATCTTTTCATCGGAAAGCTGTTCTACGGTTCACTTAGACGGAAAGCCTGCTTCATGATGAAAAAAGAATGGTTTTTCTTCCCTTTAGGCATATTTTTCAAAGCGATCGGTGGCATCCCGGTCAATCGTGATAAAAGAACTTCCATGGTCGACCAGATGGCTGAACGATTTGCCAACAGCACCCAGTTTCATTTGGCCATTACGCCCGAAGGTACACGCAAGGCCAATCCGGAATGGAAAAAAGGGTTTTACTACATTGCCCTGAAAGCGCAGGTACCCATTGTACTCATCGGAGTAGACTATCCGTCAAAAACAATCTATGCCACCAAAGTAGTCATCCCTACAGGAGATTTCGAAAAGGAAATGCGCGAAATAAAGCTTTACTTCAAGGCATTCCGGGGCAAACATCCTGCCAATTTCACGATTGGAGATGTATAACAAACTTCTATCACGCACCCCTACCATGGACTCATTACGCATCAGCCTTCTGCAAACAGACATCATTTGGGAAAACAAAACAGAAAACCTTCGCCGCGTACACGAGAAACTGCAATCCCTCTGTGGAAAAACGGACATCCTTGTTTTGCCCGAAATGTTCTCGACCGGTTTCAGCATGTCACCCGCAGCCTTGGCTGAACCTGTGACCGGAGAGACCATTACCACCCTGCAGCAATGGTCCAAACAATACCAAATGGCCATTACCGGGAGTTTCATTGCAAGCGATTCCGACCCCGCTTCGGTACAACACTATTACAACCGTGGCTTTTTCCTTACCCCTGAAGGCGAAAGCTACTTTTACGATAAGCGGCATCTGTTTCGCATCGGCATGGAAGGCGAACAATACACAGCTGGCAACCAACGTCCAATCATCACTTACAAAGGTTGGCACATTCTACTGCTAATTTGTTACGACCTGCGTTTCCCGGTATGGAGCCGCAATGTCGACAACGAATACGATCTGCTAATTTATGTAGCCAGCTGGCCCTCTTCCCGCCGCAGTGCCTGGGATATCCTGCTTCAGGCACGTGCCCAGGAAAACCTCTGCTACACATGCGGAGTAAACCGGATCGGTACAGACGGAAACGGACTTATCTACAACGGAGGAAGCATCTTGTACTCGCCCAAGGGAGAAGTGCTGGCATCCGTCCCTAACGACAAAGAGAGCATTGCGACCGCAACACTCTCTTTCAATCAACTGCAAAACTTCCGGAAGAAGTTTCCCGTATGGCAAGATGCCGACCGTTTTTCTATTTTCTCAGATAATAATTCACGGTAGTCACCACACGTATACTTTTAATATAAGGTGTATTGGCGTCACGATCGGTAATCGTAAACTGCCCCTGCGACGCATTCCGTATTTTACCCAGCTTGCTGTCCGAGTCTTTGGCAAATTTTTCAGCCGCGGCCCGTGCATTCTTGGTTGCCTCTTCTATCATCTGCGGCTTTACCTCATTCAGTCCCGTAAACTCATACACTACATTATACCGGTAATCCCCTCCCGTTATCGTGATTCCCTGTTTCATCAGTTCGGCCTGTTCTGACATCAATTTACGCACCTTATCCACATTTTTCGATGTCACGGTTATCACCGAAGTAGCATTATAGCGATAGTTCACATTACGGTCGGCATACCGTTCGGCCTGCATATCTATTACTTCGGGCGGCGCAATGCTGATTTCATCATCACCGATTCCGTTCGATTTCAGAAACTGCACAATTGCCTTGTTTTTCTGTTCCAGATTAGCATACAGCACAGCCGGATCATTCCCGATGTCCTTATACATCAGGGGCCATACAACTTTATCAGCCGGAACTTCCATTTCAGCCAATCCTTTCACTGTTACCACCCGATCTTTTTCTCTAAAATCGTTGATACCGTTTCGTATCATCACACCCAGCATAATGATACCGATGGCGATAATAATCGCTTCAATTCTCCAGTTTTTCATAAACGGTTAAATATTTAAGTTACGTTGTTTGATATTCTTCCCAAAGTTAAATCGTTATAGAGACACCCACTTTGCCAAAGTCAAAAGCAACAGCATAGCAACATCTCATTTTCCGCCTTTAATGCTTAATCATAGGCCCTTTGCACCCTGCTAATTTTAATAAATCCAAGACTTAAGTATATAACACCCCAAACATAAAGAAATATCTGCATAGAGCCTTCTTTTTAAAGAATTTTAAACTACACCACTTCCACGTTATTTTAGCCAAACCTGATTTGAAAGCGTTCAAAGGCATATATTTCTATCATTTTCCAATGCGTCCTATATCTTTTGACAGCTTTATTTTGACTTTTTAAAGAAAATACCTGCAATAAATGAGTGCAACATAGGCAAAAAGTCCCTACATTTGTATTTTGAAGTGTGTTTTTATCACACAGGCAAGAAAATACTTAATCTTAATAAACTAACCAACTAAATCCTATGTTGACTCAATTAATCAACGCACGCATCCTTACTCCTCAAGGATGGCTTAAAGACGGTTCCGTATTGATAAGGGACAATAAAATATTGGAAGTAACCAATTGCGACCTCGCCGTAATCGGCGCCCAACTGATCGATGTCAAAGGCATGTATGTACTGCCTGGTGGTGTAGAAATCCATGCCCATGGCGGAGGAGGACGCGACTTTATGGAATGTACGGAAGATGCATTCCGCACAGCTGTAAACACACACATGCGTTACGGCACAACCAGTATTTTCCCCACCTTGTCTTCATCCACAGTGCCTATGATCGAACAGGCTGCTGAAACATGTACGAAACTGATGCAGGAAAAAGACAGCCCCATATTGGGTCTGCATCTCGAAGGCCATTATCTGAATATGGCAATGGCCGGCGGTCAGATGCCCGAAAACATCAAGAACCCCGACCCCAATGAATATATTCCCATTGTAGAAAAATGGAATTGTATCAAGCGATGGGATGCAGCTCCCGAGTTACCGGGCGCCATGCAGTTTGGCAAATATATTTCAGCCAAAGGCATACTGGCATCAGTCGCCCATACACAGGCTGAATTCGAAGACATCCGCACAGCCTACGAAGCCGGATATACGCATGCCACCCATTTCTACAATGCCATGCCCGGATTCCACAAGCGTCGTGAATACAAGTACGAAGGTACAGTAGAAAGTATCTACCTGTTGGACGACATGACAGTAGAAGTAGTTGCCGACGGCATACATGTGCCTCCCACGATCCTGCGCCTTGTCTACAAGATAAAAGGTGTGGAACGCACCTGTCTCATCACCGATGCATTGGCTTGCGCAGCCAGCGACAGCCAGGAAGCATTCGACCCTCGCGTCATCATCGAAGACGGTGTATGCAAGCTGGCCGACCGTTCCGCACTGGCCGGCAGTATTGCCACAATGGACCGTCTGATACGTACAATGGTGCAAAAGGCCGACATACCTTTGGCCGATGCTGTACGTATGGCTTCGGAAACACCGGCGCGTATCATGGGAGTCTACGACCGCAAAGGTTCACTCCAGAAAGGAAAAGACGCCGATATCATCGTCATGGACGACGATCTCAAGATCAGAGCAGTATGGGCTATGGGCCGGTTGATCCCCGAAACCAATACACTCTCATAAAGATATTTTTAAGTTTGCAAGTTTATCTGTTTTTGAGTTGGCAAGTTTGTTTGTTTTTCAGATTTAAGTTTCTACAAGAGCATACCCAATCTGCGACTCATCAGCTTAAAGACTCAAAAACGATTATAACCATTTATAATATCACAAGTTTATGAAAACCAATCTAAGTTCTCAAATCACTCTCAACAGAGTATCCCCCAGGTACTACAGACCTGAGAATGCTTTCGAACGTTCAGTCCTTACCCGGCTGGAAAAGATACCGACAGACATTTATGAATCACCCGAAGAAGGTGCCAACCAGGTTGCTCTCGACATTGCACAGATCATCCGTGACAAGCAGAAAGCCGGCCGCTTCTGTGTGCTGGCCTTAGCCGGTGGCAATTCTCCGCGTAACGTATATTCAGCCCTCATCCGTATGCATCGTGAAGAAGGACTGAGCTTCCGCAACGTCATTGTGTTCAATCTTTACGAATACTACCCATTGTCAGAAAATGCGGTAAGCAGCAACCTCAATTCCTTAAAGGAAATGTTGCTCAACCACGTAGACATTGACCCGCAGAATATTTTCAGCCCCAGTGGTAGCATCGCCAAAGATACCATCTTCGAATATTGCCGCCTGTACGAACAGCGCATCGAAAGCTTTGGAGGCATCGACGTTGCAGTGCTGGGCATCGGACGTGTTGGTAACATTGGCTTCAACGAGCCCGGATCGCGACTGAATTCCACCACCCGTTTGATTTTACTGGACAACGCTTCACGCAACGAAGCTTCCAAGATGTTCGGCAACATCGAAAATACTCCCATCAGCTCCATCACCATGGGCGTATCCACCATTCTCGCTGCAAAGAAAGTATACCTGATGGCCTGGGGTGAAGAAAAGGCGCAAATGATCAAAGAGTGTGTCGAAGGCAACATCACCGATACAATTCCGGCATCTTACCTGCAGACCCACAACAATGCGCACATTGCCATCGACCTGTCAGCAGCTGCCAACCTGACCCGTATCCAACGCCCGTGGCTGGTCACTTCATGCGAGTGGAACGACAAGCTCATCCGGAGTGCCATTGTCTGGCTGTGTCAGCTTACCGGCAAACCTATCCTGAAACTGACCAACAAAGACTATAACGAGAACGGTTTGAGCGAATTGCTGGCACTCTACGGTTCTGCCTACAATGTCAACATCAAGATATTCAACGACCTGCAACACACCATCACCGGATGGCCGGGTGGCAAGCCCAACGCAGACGATACGTACCGTCCCGAGCGTGCCAATCCGTATCCCAAGCGGGTCATTGTCTTCTCTCCCCATCCCGATGACGATGTCATTTCTATGGGAGGCACCATCCGCCGTCTGGTAGAACAGAAGCACGATGTACATGTAGCTTACGAAACTTCCGGCAACATTGCCGTAGGCGATGAGGAAGTGATCCGTTTCCTGCATTTCATCAACGGTTTCAACCAGCTTTTCAATAACAGCGAGGACCAGGTAATCAACGAAAAATACGCTGAAATCCGCAAATACCTGCGCGAAAAGCAAGATGGCGACATGGACACGCGCGACATCCTGACCATCAAGGGACTGATCCGTCGGGGCGAAGCACGTACTGCCTGCACGTACAACAACATTCCTCTCGACCATTGCCACTTCCTTGATCTGCCTTTCTATGAAACCGGCAAAATCCAGAAGAACCCTATCAGCGAAGCCGATGTGGAAATCGTACGTAACCTGTTGCGCGAAGTGAAGCCTCACCAGATATTCGTAGCCGGTGACCTGGCCGACCCGCACGGCACACACCGTGTCTGCACCGATGCCGTATTTGCCGCTATCGACCTCGAAAAGGAAGAAGATGCCGAATGGCTGAAGGATTGCCGCATCTGGATGTACCGCGGAGCATGGGCCGAGTGGGAAATCGAGAACATCGAAATGGCAGTACCCATCAGTCCGGAAGAACTGCGTGCTAAACGTAACTCTATCCTCAAGCATCAGTCGCAGATGGAAAGCGCCCCATTCCTGGGCAACGACGAACGTCTGTTCTGGCAACGCAGCGAAGACCGCAACCGCGCCACAGCCAACCTGTACAACAAACTGGGTCTGGCCAGCTACGAAGCCATGGAAGCTTTCGTCGAATACATTCCTCTATAAAGGAGAGTGTACCAAAGCCCAAAGTGGCTGACCTTTTGTTATTTTGTCATTCTGAGCAAAGCGAAGAATCTCGAAAACAGTTATTCATGTATCAAGATCCTTCACTTCGTTCAGGATGACATTAACATAATGAATATACTTCCCCATTTTGACACATCCTCCTTCCTGTCACTTTATTACAAGAATTTTCCCGATGAAGAAATTCGCGTTTTCTTTTCTTCTTTGTCTGGCAGCCGCCAGCTTGCACGCACAAGACATCGAACGCAATGTCGAAGAGCGGCTACAGAATTTTTTCCACAACTACACCTGCTCGGCTACCCGTCTCGGCACATGCCGCCTGGACAGTTTCCGCATCGACTATTCCCGGAAAGAGATACATATTTATGCCGGCGACCGCTTTGCCAACCAGCCCTTCCGCCCCGAAATCGCCGACGGAATCTATCGCAGCATCCGTCAGCTTCTGCCCGGACCGGTGAACTATTTCGACATTACTCTGTATGCCGAAGGCCGAAGCATCGAAGACCTTATTCCCAACTTCTACCGCAAAGGGAAAAAAGACAAGAAACGCCTGTTTCATAACCTCGAATCCAAGACTGCTCCGTGGGTCAGTAGCCTTTCCCGTCCTTACGACATCACCCGCGGCCTTGCCGGACGTCATATCGCCATCTGGCAAAGTCACGGTCAGTACTACATCAACAGCAAGAACCAATGGGGCTGGCAACGTCCCCGGTTGTTCTGCACCACCGAAGATCAGTTCACCCAGTCCTTTGTATTGCCCTATCTCATCCCCATGCTCGAAAACGCCGGAGCCTGTGTCTATACGCCACGCGAGCGCGACACACAGTCCCACGAAGTCATCGTCGACAACGACGGTGCTCCCGTAAAGACGCGTTCCATCTATTTCGAAGAGAAAAGCCGGAAAGCCCGCTGGACTGATACCTCCCTGCCAGGATTCGCCTGGCGGAAAACCGTCTACCGGGATGGAGAGAATCCCTTTACCGACGGCACTGCCCGCTTTGCCCGCACCGAAAAGAAAAAAGAAAAAGCCTTCGCCGAATGGATTCCCGACATCCCCGAAACCGGCGAATATGCCGTATACGTATCCTACCAGACCCTGCCCGAGAGCGTCAGCGATGCCAAATACCTGGTCTTTCACAACGGTGGAGTCACCGAGTTCAAAGTCAACCAGCAAATCGGGGGCGGTACCTGGGTTTATCTGGGTACGTTCTCGTTCGATAAGGGAGTCAACGATTACGGCATGGTTGTCCTGAGCAACGAAAGTCAGGAAAACGGGGTGGTCTGTGCCGATGCAGTCCGCTTCGGAGGAGGAATGGGGAACATAGCCAGGGGCGGACAGACCAGCGGACTTCCCCGCTACCTCGAAGGAGCCCGTTACGCAGCCCAATGGGCCGGCATGCCTGCACAGGTCTACGGCCGCCCCGAAGCCGATAACGACTATGCCGACGACATCAACGCCCGTTCGCGCACCATCAACTACCTGTCCGGTGGTTCCGTCTTCAATCCCGATGAGCCGGGCAAGGGAATCCCGTTCGAAATGAGCATGGCACTCCACAGCGACGCCGGAGTCAGCAAGGAGGACTGTATCATCGGTACCCTGGGCATCTATACCACCCGTACCGTCGACGAACCACTGGGTGCCGGTACCGACCGCTATGCTTCCCGCGACCTCTCCGACCTGCTGCTCTCCCAACTCCAGCGCGACCTCCGCTCTACGTTCAACGTCGACTGGACACGCCGCAGCATGTGGAACCGCAACTACAGCGAAACCCGCCTCCCCGTCGTTCCCTCTACCATTGTCGAATTGTTGTCCCACCAGAACTTTGCCGACATGCGGCTGGGACACGACCCGCATTTCAAGTTCACCGTCGGACGCTCGCTCTACAAAGCCATTCTGAAATATCTGTGCACCCAGCACGACCGCCCCTATGTCGTACAGCCCCTGCCGGTCAACCGCTTTGCCGCTCAGTTCGGTCGTAAAAAGAACACGGTCGAGCTTTCTTGGAAACCGGTTGCAGACCCTGCCGAACCGACAGCCAGTCCGAACGAATACATTGTCTACACACGCATCGGACGAGGCGGTTTCGACAACGGTGTACGCGTCAGCAGTCCCTCCTATACCATGAAGATAGAACCGGGCATCATCTATTCTTTCAAAGTGACTGCCGTCAACCGGGGCGGTGAAAGTTTTCCATCCGAGATTCTGTCGGTCTACAAAGCCCGCCACGAAGAAAAACAAGTGCTCATCGTCAACGGATTCGACCGCATCAGTGGTCCTGCCGTCCTCAGCAACGATGTGCAGGCAGGGTTCGACCTGACACAGGATATCGGCGTGCCTTACCTTTACGACATCTCCCTCTGCGGCTACCAGCAGGACTTCAACCGTAAGAATGCCGGCACCACCCTGGGCGAAAGCGGCGACGAACTGGAAGGAATAAAAATAGCAGGCAACCGTTTCGACTATCCCTTCATCCACGGCAAGGCCATACAGGCCGCAGGCAGATACAGCTTCGTATCGTGCAGCGACGAAGCCGTCGAAGAAGGACACGTCAGCCTCGAAGATTATCCCATCGTCGACTATATCCTGGGCATGGAGAAAGACGACCGCGACAGCAATCCTGCCCGCAATGTCTATTATAAGACTTTCTCCTTCCCCATGCAGCGGGCTCTTACTTCCTACTGCCAGTCAGGTGGCCGTCTGCTGGTCAGCGGTGCATACGTTGCCAGCGACATGAACAGCTCGCAAGGCGAACGCACATTCACACAGGATGTATTAAAATACAGATATGCCGGACAGTTCAAACCCGGCGGCAATCCGATTTCCGTTCAGGGCCTGGGCCGCAACCTGAGCATTCCCAGTGCCCCCAACAGTTCGACCTGCCCCATCGCTTCGGCCGACTGCCTCCAACCCACTGCACCCGCCTTTGCCGCCATGGTCTACACCGACAGCCGCACCGCCTCGGCCGTTGCCTACAAAGGAAACGATTACCGGACGTTCGTCATGGGATTCCCCTTCGAGTCTGTCCGTTCCGAATCAGACAGGGCAGGCATCATGGCATCCATACTGAAGTTTTTTGAATAATCAAAAAAAACTTCTATCTTTGCCACAAACGAAATACGGAAGGAGTTAATGAGCTTTTAAGTTTTTGAGTTTTTAAGTTGATGAGTTGATGAATTTTTAAGTTAAAGTAAAACGATCACTTACAAACTCAAAACCCAAAAACTCAAAAACTCAAGAACTCAGAAACTCAAAAAACTTAAAAACTCAAAAGCCATGTACACCATACAAGCCAACCCCAGCGGGACACGCAGCATCGAGGTTTCCGACGAGAATCTCTCTACGATCGAAAGATACGGTCTTTTCCGCCATCTGATTGACAGCAACGGCATTGTCGACGAGACCGTTCTCGACAAACTGAAACTGAACATCCGTTCCCTGATTGCTTCTCAGGAAGAGAACTGCAAGGACCTGCTCGACCTGTGCATCGACGTTATCTACCACAACAATATGAAGGCATTTGGTCTGCAGCAGCTCATCAAGTTGTACCTCCAATGGCTTCCCAACCAGACGCCCTCAGAAGAAGACGAAGAAGAATGAAAACAGTCAATACCTGCGGACAACGGCATTACAGTCCACTCATCCCCGCCATGAAAGCGATATGCGAAGCAGCCGAAGGCGAGCAGTTAGAAATCATCATGGATGATTCCCTGGCATTCAACGACCTGAAGGAATATCTTTCAGAGCAGCAGATCGGCTTCCGCGAAATCTACAACGGCGAACAGCTGACTTTACAATTCATCCCCTCTCCCCGCCCATGAAAGAATACCGGCTTACAGACTGGTTGCCCACTACCAAAAAAGAAGTGGAACTCCGTGGATGGGACGAATTGGATGTCATCCTTTTCAGCGGCGATGCTTACGTAGACCACCCCTCGTTCGGTGCGGCTGTCATTGGCCGTATCCTCGAAGCTGAAGGCCTGCGGGTAGCCATTGTACCCCAACCCAACTGGCGCGACGACCTGCGCGATTTCAAGAAGCTGGGACGCCCTCGCCTGTTTTTCGGCATCAGTGCCGGCTGCATGGACTCGATGGTCAACAAATATACGGCCAACAAGCGTCTGCGCAGCGACGATGCCTATACTCCCGATGCCCGTCCGGACATGCGGCCCGAATATCCGTCTATCGTCTATACCCAAATACTGAAGCGTCTCTATCCCGATGTCCCCGTCGTACTCGGAGGCATCGAAGCCAGTATGCGCCGGCTCACGCACTACGACTACTGGCAGGACAAGGTGCTGCCCAGCATTCTGGTAGATAGCGGTGCCGATGCCCTTATCTACGGCATGGGCGAAAAGCCTGTTGTCGAACTTGTCCGCCGGCTGTCCGCTGCCGGTACCGAACCATGTACCGTCGGTCCGCACTTCCGGCAATGTATTGCCGACATTCCCCAGATGGCTTACCTCGACGCCCATCCCGTTTCGCACGAAGACGACATCCTTCTCTTCTCTCACGAAGAATGCCTGAAAGACAAGAAAAAACAGGCGGCCAACTTCCGGCACATCGAGGAAGAGAGCAACAAGTACGCCGCTTCGCGCATCCTGCAGGTAGTAGGCCGTCAGACGGTCGTCGTCAATCCGCCCTATCCGCCGCTTACCGAAGCCGAACTCGACCACTCGTTCGACCTGCCCTATACCCGGCTGCCGCATCCCAAGTACAAGGGAAAACGCATCCCCGCCTACGACATGATCAAGTTTTCGGTCAACATCCATCGGGGCTGTTTCGGAGGCTGCGCTTTCTGCACCATCTCTGCCCATCAGGGCAAGTTCATCGTCAGCCGCTCCAAGGAAAGCATCCTGCGCGAAGTCAAGGCCATCATGCAGCTGCCCGACTTCAAAGGTTACCTCAGCGACCTGGGTGGTCCCAGTGCTAACATGTACCGCATGCATGGCAACAATCCCGAGCTCTGCCACAAGTGCAAGCGTCCGTCGTGTATCCATCCGCAGGTGTGCCCCAACCTGAACACCGACCACCGCCCGCTGCTCGACATTTACCATGCTGTCGACGCCCTGCCGGGCATAAAAAAGTCATTCATCGGCAGTGGCGTACGCTACGACCTGCTGTTGCACGAAAGCAAAGACCCGGAAATCAACCGCAGCACCCGTCAGTATACCCACGAGCTTATTGCCCGCCATGTCAGCGGCCGGCTGAAAGTAGCACCCGAACATACGTCCGACCGTGTGCTCCGCATCATGCGGAAACCGTCGTTCAGCCAGTTCGAAACCTTCAAGAAGCAGTTCGATGCCATCAACCGCCAGGAAGGATTGCGCCAGCAGCTCATTCCCTATTTCATCTCCAGCCACCCCGGCTGCAAGGAAGAAGATATGGCCGAGCTTGCCGTCATCACCCGCCGTCTGAACTTCCAACTGGAGCAGGTGCAAGACTTCACGCCCACCCCCATGACGGTCTCCACCGAAACATGGTATACGGGCTACCATCCTTACACCCTCGAACCCGTGTTCAGTGCCCGTACCCAACGCGAGAAACTGGCTCAGCGCCTGTTCTTCTTCTGGTACAAACCCGAAGAACGCAAAAACATCCTCAACGAGCTTCGCCGCATCGGCCGTACGGATCTGATCGATAAGCTGTATGGGAAGAAGAGGTAGGAGGCCTCACCCCCACCCCCTCTCCCAAAGAGAGGGGAGCACCATGCGGCATGTCCCTTTTATCCCACGATTTTCCAGTCTTCAATGCAACGGGTAGCGGTAGAGAAGTTAATTCCTATTTTGTACAATTTGCGCGGATTGGTCGCGAACGGTCTGGCATACCCTTTTTCCTCAATCTGTTGCAAAGCTTTTTCTACAGAAGAATTGATTTTTAACTCAATAATGTAAATATACTCCTTCGTCTGAACAGTCAGATCTATACGTCCACTACTTGTAGCACGTTCAACCTGCACATCCATACCTATTAAATCGAGTATGATATACATCGCATATTGGAAGTTTTTCTCTGCATTGCCTTGTATCTGATAACTTATATTGGCGAAAAATGCTGTCAGATAATTCATAAAGTCTTCCGGTCTTCCTTTTATAAGCGCTGTGCGCATCTTAGGAATTTTAGCTTTACTTTCTTCAGGATTCGATGAACGCAGATAATAAGTAATCAGCGAATTAAGGAACCCTTCTTTTACCTCTCCGTTTGGATATCCAAGCGTGTATAGTCTACTGTCCGGATCGTAACTTTTAATTGTCAGGTAACCCGTCTGAAACAAAAGTGGAACCGGATTATCAACGATAGAATCAGCCCCATTGAGAGACGATGCAATCACTTCCTGATTATCAAGAGTCGTAATGTCAAACGTTGTCTTTCGCAACACATCGACAAGCAAAGAGGGCGTACCAGTCTCAAACCAATAGTTTCCATATTCCCTGTCTTGCAGAGAGTTTAAAAGACTAAATGGATTATATACCCCCTCACTGTCTGGGTGGAAACGATACCCGTCGTACTGTTCTTTAAGTTTCCGGTAACAGGTTTCCTTTGAAATTTTATGCTCAGCAGCCATCATCGCAATACTTTCATCGAAGTATTTCTGCAATTCAGCTTCAGAAATGCCACAAAGGTCTGCATACTGAAATACCATAGATATGTCTTTTAAGTTGTTCATTCCGCTGAACACACTGACTTTACCTATTTTAGACACGCCCGTCAGAAAAGCGAACTTAATCTTTTCATCCTTGACTTTCAAGGTACTGTAAAATCCCTGAAGTACAGCTCTGTATGTTTCTCTTAATTCTTCATTCGTAAGGTTGTCTTCAATCGGCTTGCCATACTCGTCAATAAGGACTACCACTTTATGTCCGGTTACTTCGTATGCGGCATCAATAATCTGTCTGAATCTGAGTCCCGGAAGATCGGACTGAGCGGTTATTCCGTATTTGTCTTCCCATTCGGTCAGAACCTGATTCAACATCTTCTGAAGATCAGATTCAGCTTTGTAGGCAACTCCACTGAAGTCAATATGCAGTACAGGATATTCCGTCCAGTCCTTTTCAAAAGATTCAATGGCAAGTCCTCTAAAAAGCTCTTTTTCACCTTTAAAATATGCCTCCAACGTGGAAGTCAACAGACTTTTGCCAAACCTGCGAGGACGGCTAAGAAAATAGTATTTTCCTGTGGACACAAGATGATACATCAATGCAGTCTTGTCCACATATAAATATCCGCCTTCGCGAATTTCTTTGAAGCTCTGAATACCAACCGGATATAGCATAGTCATATTTCCTGTGATATAATTTATTGGAATACTACTTTAGAATAACCTTTGTATACAAAGGTACATCATCTATCCTAATCTACCAAAATCTTTTAGTCAAAAAGGTCGAAATAAGCTTCCCTACCTTTTTATTGCACCACAGATTACACAGAGTGCCATAGAGGCCTCTTACCTCCAGAATACCAAGTCCAACCATCTGTAATCCGTGCCTAAAAATAACAAGATGGCAGTTACTTTTAGTTTTGACACCCTCTGCCCAACGGGCGAAGTGGTAGGCTTTACGTAACAGGGATATATTATATAAAAAGAAAAGCAGATGAAAGTTTTGTCGGACAGAAAAAATGTGTTATCTTTGCGACAACATGCTTACCCCGCTTCCCGTAAGAACAGCGCGCTCAGGGTGAGCTTTTTATTTTTATATACCCATGACAACGAATAAGGTACCTTATCCCAAGCATCTCATATCCTTTACAGACCAGATAAACCTGCTCAAACAAAGAGGAATGGTTTTCGAGGATGAACCGAAAGCCCTGCACCTGTTACAGAATATCAGTTATTATCGTTTGAGCGGTTATTGGTATCCTCTACTGACAGACAAACAACAGCATATTTTCAAACCGGGTAGCACATTTGAAACGGCCTATAACATCTATAAGTTTGACAGTGAACTCCGCAAACTGATTATTGCAGAGATTGAAAAAATAGAGGTTGCAGTCCGTACACAAACAGCATATATCCTTTCTTTACAGTATGGTTCGTACTGGTTTGAAGATTCCTCGCTTTTCTCAAACCCAGTCCGCCATGCAAAGTTACTGTCAAAAATTGACAACGAATACAGCCGCAGCGATGAAGAATTCATCAAATCATTCAAGTCGAAATATTCCAACCATTTCCCGCCAAGCTGGATAACAATGGAAATAACCTCATTCGGAACGCTTTCCATATTATACGAAAATCTCTTGCCTGGAAAAATCAAGCGTTCCATAGCTGCATATTTCGGACTGGCTGATAAGGTTTTCGCATCATGGTTGCATAGTGTTGTGTATGTGCGGAATATTTGTGCACACCACAGCCGCTTGTGGAACAAGACTTTAAGCATCCGTCCATTAATGCCACGCTCTCCGCGCAATACTTTCATCAAATTGCCGGCCAGCGGAACACCGCAGGTCTATTTTATATTGAGCATGATTATATACTTGCTGAATACAATCAATCCCAACCATTCAATTATTTCGAGATTCAACGCTCTCTTGAGTCGTTATCCGACCATTGATGTCCGGGCCATGGGTTTCCCGGACGATTGGAAAAACGAGAGTCTTTGGAAAGATAAATGATTCAGAAATAAATCTTTTAGTCAAAAAGGTCGAAATAAGCTTCCCTACCTTTTTATTGCACCACAGATTACACAGAGTGCCATAGAGGCCTCTTACCTCCAGAATACCAAGTCCAACCATCTGTAATAATCTGTGTAATCTTGTGCTGCAAACAACTCTGCGCCACTCCGTTTCCTCCGTGGTGCCCCTCCTTTGACTTTCTGACACATCAACATGACCATTTGGCACTCATTCTTCTCCTCCAACTTTCTGATTTTCATTATGAATCCTTACTTTTGCATCGAATATTTGACTTAAAAAAGAGAATAAAATGGATATGAAAAAGAAAGAATACACTAAACCAAGTATAAGGCTGGTGGAATGGGAGTTCAGTGAGGCTGTCTGCCAGACGGTAACGACAACAAGTTATACAAAGTGCCTCAAAATCACCAAAGGTACTGGAACTTCTGTATTTGAAAACAGGAATGATATAAATGCTGTTGGAGATTGGAACCGTGTAGGTTCAAGATAATAACAGATTTCACAAAATTTTATGTTACACGTCATTGAAAAAAACAAAAACATTTCAATAATGAAACATTTTTCTATTTTCTATACTCTATGCCTCTTTTTGTTATTGCCAACCGCATCATGTACTGACAATGACGACATCCGAAGAGCAGAACCGGGCATCTATTACATCGGAAAAGATTTGAATGCAGTGGTGTCCAGCCAAACAAGAGGCATTAATTCCGGTGATTATGAATTTGATACGAACTATGATTATGATTATATTTATCTTCATAAAATAGGTTCAGAAGAATGTATTAAAATTCCTGTTTATGAGAATTGCCCTAGCAACACGGGAACTATATGTAATAAAGGCTTCCGTTATCGAGTTGAAGTAGACGAATCAGGAAACGCGACTATCACTCCATTAGATAAAGAAGGAAACGCTATTGAAGGAAGCAGCTCTATCACATTAGAAGATAGTGAACAATGTTACTTTTCTTCTTGGCCGAAAGATGAATGGGCAATGCATGATGGACAATTCTCAGAAGAGAGATGGGCGGGGCAGAATGAGTCCTATTACCTTTATTATCGAGACAAGGAAGTGAATAAGGAAATCTTTCGTAGCGGTGCGGGTAATGATTATCAGAATCATGATATTGTAGATTTAACGACCAATGGAGATTTAAGCTTAACCAGAGCTTGTGCATCTTTCGCAGCTGCAGTTTTGATATACGATAAAAATAATCCTTTTCAGATGGGTGAAGTTACAAACTATCCCACATCAGATGCGAAATTTACAGAAATTATGGGAGATGCTCCCAGCAATTGGTATATAAAAATCTATATTGGAGGTGAATGCTTTGCAACAGATCACAATATTGAAACGGGCGAATTGTCTACCGACCTCCCCAATGGCTATTACTCCAGTGGTGATGCCACTAAATTCGGCGAAGGTGATATTGTTGGAAAAGAATATTTGCCATTCGTCCAAAAAGAGTTCACTAATGCTAAATCTGCGTACCAAGGTTTCGGTTATGTAAGTGAACATACAAATACATTGTTTTCCCCTGTAACGGGTATGAATAGACCACATGTTTATCTTCTCGTCAAACACTGGACTGGTCCTGGAGAACCAGATGAAGCATGGCTCAAGAGTGACGTTGGAGCTTTACAAACAGAAATAGTCACTCAGGGAACTTTACATAACCCACGGAATGCAGATGCATATATTACGGGGCTTGCAATCGAATTGGCTGTATTTAAAAAGGCGTGGGAAGACAATTATGGCCCTCTAACTCCTTCTACTGGTAGCGAATCAAGCAATGCGTCATCCCTTGCGACCCACTCCACCATCACCCGTAGCCCCTCCGGTGATCCAGTTCGTTCCTTTACTTTGCCAGAGGACGCCATCGTTATTCAGGAAGTATACTAATTCTTTATAAACCTAAAAGAGGGGTGTGTCATACTTACATTACCATGACACACCCCTCTTAACTTGTATATCTCAACTAACTATATATGAAAGCAACCATCCACCCCGACTACCTCATCCGTACCATCGCCGGCGAACACATCCTCATCGGATGCGGCGAACAGATCAACCTTTCCCACATGCTGATGATCAACGAAACAGCCGTTTTCCTCATCCGAAAATTACAGGAAGGCATCGCCAGCACCGAAGCCCTCGCCCAATGCCTCACCGAGGAGTACAACGTCACCTACCCCGAAGCACTGGCCGACACCGAAGCACTCATCCGACAGTTAGCGGAGCAAGGAGTAGTGGTGATCAGCGAATAAGTAGCCCCACAGATACCACCGATTAACACAGACTAAATCGTTTACTAATTTCCTTTAGGCACAGCGTGGGTCAATGCCCCTGGAGGCATGAACCGTACGGACGGTGCATCCGTCATTCCCCTGCCGGGTTACCTGAAGACCGCCTACCACGTGACCGGCACGCAGGAAACGCCTGTCGGCATGGAGGAAGGCAACGGACAGATTGAGAAACGGGAAACTTATGGCTGTTATATAAAATATTCCACTTTTTTAGTGGATATATGGGAGAGATCCCTTATCTTTGCTACGTGAATAACAATACGGAAAGCAATGGAGATAAACTTTGATAAGGACTATTTGCGCCAGTTGTACGAGGAAGGGAAGACGACAGACAAGAAACATCGTTTTCAACCGCATATCGTGGCACGCTATCAGTTGCGCATCAAAGTGCTGGAACAAGCAAGAAGCGTTGAGGAACTTTACGCCATCTGTTCACTCCATTACGAAGTATTGAAAGGTGACAAGGCTGGTATTTCCTCCATCCGGGTGAACGACCAGTACCGCATTGAGTTCACGGTAGAACAGGTTTCATCGGAAACGATAGTGACTATCTGCAATATACTGGAATTATCGAATCATTATAAATAGAGTAATTATGGGAAAATACATCTGTCAACGCCCTATACATCCGGGCGAACTGCTGAAAGAAGAGACCGAAGAACGTAAGCTCTCGCAACGTAGGTTGGCCGAGCAGATGGGCATCTCCTACAAGGTGCTGAACGACATTCTCAACTGCCGTAGGCCGATTACTACACAGACAGCGATGCTCTTCGAGGCGGCATTGGGTATCAGTGCTTCGCTACTGATGCGGATGCAGCTCGACTGCAACATGCAGCAGGCAGCCGCAGACCCCTCTTTTATGGAGCGACTGAAGCAAGTGCGGAAGTATGCCGCCATGCTGTAGCTCGCAACACACCGAAAGTTTCATGTGAAAGTGTGTCAAAACCCAAAGTGGCTGACCTTTTGTTATTTCCAGGCACGGATTACACGGAAATTCACGGATAAAACTGCGTGAGTATTTAAGTACCGATTAACACAGACTAAATAATCTGTGATAATCTGCGTTCATCTGCGTTTCACCCCTCACACAATCCTCTGTGCAACTCCGTGTCCTCTGTGGTGAAATTTCCCCATTAGCCTCGCTCAAAACCTCTTTTGTTTTTTTACATAGAAGTATACTCTTCATTCTTCATTTTCACCACCTGTCCGCATCGCTCCGCCACTGCCGCATGATGCGTCACAAAAATAAAGGTCCGGTCCGTATAATCCCGTTCCAGGTTCTCCATCAATATCCGTTCCGTCTCCTCATCCAGCGCCGATGTCGCTTCGTCCAGCAACAATATCGGACTGTTGCGCAACAAAGCGCGGGCAATGGCAATTCGCTGCGCCTGCCCTTCACTCAGTCCGCTGCCCTGTTCCCCGATAAACGAATCCAGCCCGTTGGGCAACGCATACACAAAATCCGCTACAGCTGTCCGCAAAGCCCTGCACATTTCTTCCCCCGTCGCTTCCGGATTTCCCATCCGCAAGTTCTCACGGATCGTCCCGCTGAACAACGTGTTCCCTTGAGGCACATACGTAAAGTTACACCGCGTACGCGCCGACACCTCCACCGTCTCCTTTCCCGTCTTCAGCCGGATAGCTCCCGCCTGCGGTTTGTCGAACGCCAGCAACAGTCGCACCAGTGTTGTCTTGCCCGTTCCGGTCTCGCCCATCACCGCCGTACGGCTCCC
>NZ_FR883096.1:65926-79561 GCF_000435115.1 Bacteroides sp. CAG:633
GCCGTACGGCTCCCGGCCGGGAAACGGCACGAAAAGTTGTGGAACACCGGTCGGTCCCCCGGAACATACGCAAAGTCTATCCCTTCCACGTCCACATCCGGCGTCTCTGCCAGTCGCAGAGAAGTTCCCGCTTCCTCTTCCGGCAAACTCTCCAGCTCCCTCAACCGGCGAACCGATGCCATCCCCTCCACCAGCGAAGGAATCAGCCGAGCCATGTCCCATACAGGCTGCTGTATCTTCCCCACCAGTTGCAGAAAAGCCGCCATCGTACCGAATGTGATGCTGCCGTCACTCAGTCCCCATACTCCCCAACAGAATGCCACCAGATAGCCACCTGAGAAAGCCCCCGACACACAGGCACGAGTCCATATCGAGAAACGGGTACGCTTCAGCAGGCGCATCCGCAAACTCTCCTGTTCCCCCTCCAGTCTATGAAGCCGTTTCCTGCCTATTTCCAAAGCCCGTACCACATTCCGCTGCTGCAGACTTTCCTGAATCACCGCCTGTATCCGGCTGTCCGTCCTCCTGATCCGGTTTGCATAGCCGTACATACGCTTCATGTACAGCCGGCTTCCCAGCAGGAAAAAAGGCAGAATCCCTACCACCAGCCAAACCAGCCGCGCATCCAACCAGTAAAAGAAAGCAAAAGCCGCCAGCAGCTGTATGCCCAGAATCACAAAGGCCGGCAAAGTCATCGTCAGCAAACTCGTCAGAGTTGCCGTATCTCCTGCTACCCTGTTCATCACGTCTCCGGTATGGAAACGTTCCAGTTCCTTCCAGCGGCTCCGCAACAGGTGACCGAAAATCCGGTATCTCAATCCGTTTCCCGTCCCGACCTGTGCCCGCACAGCCACCCAGTTGTCCCATGCATTGCACGCCAGTTGCAGCAGCATGTTCACGACCAACACACCAGCCCAAAGCGGAAGTTCCTCTGCCCTCCCCTCCGTAGCCGCGTCAATAGCCTGTTTGGAAAAATAGATGAACAATAGCGAAAGCCCCACCGACAGCACCCCTGTCAGGCAGCTCAGCCCTACACTCCTGCCATGCCCGCCCAGTGCCTGCCTCAAATAAGCCAACATACCGCGAACCTTCTGCCGGTAACGTCTGCCAGCCAACACCTTCATCCAGACGGCCGAATACCAGCGCCAAACCTTTCCATCCACTTCATACGTCCGCCCTTTGCGTTCCATGGCAACCGCCTTTCCCAACACCTCCTGCAGTCCGGTCTCTTCCGTTGTCTCATTGGCATCTCCCTGCAACAGCAAACGGGTTCCCCGCCGTTCTACAACCCGGTGAAGCACGGTACTTCCGCCGTCGTTCACACCAGCCAGCACCACGTCTCCCAGCGACAGTTCTTCAGCCCGGCAGCCACACAGCGTAACCTTGTCCCGTCCGTCCGTCAAAAACGGTTTCATACTGTTCCCTTTCACCGGTATGGTCACCGTTTTTCCTTCCCGCAACCATCCGGCAATCTCTGCCATCAAAATTTCATTATCAAAAAACTTCTTCATCCTCTTTTTGCAAAACGAAAACAAGCCATGCCGCTAAAAAGCGACATGGCTTGACAAACAAAACAAACAATCACTTATCTCGATAGATAAGTAACGCCTGCCCCGGCTTCGCTAAGCTCAAAGCAGGCTCCCGAATCACCTCACGGTGACTTTTTTATAACTCAACTTTCGCACGCTCATTTTATAACTCAACTTTCGCAAGCTCAAGTTGCAGTTGACAAGCAACAAGTTGACGAGTTGACAAGGCGTTTGTAACGAGCCGTTTCAAGCGGCACTTTATCAAACAGGGAGTTCCAGCCTAGTAGACTTGTAAACTGAAGCCTTGTCAACTAATAAGTTGAGCACTTGCGAAACTTAAAGTTCATTAGTCAATTGCATAGAATATCCTTACCTTTACACTACGCTTTACCTTGGCGTTCAATCCCTGAACACTTTCATCGTTCAGTTCCACAACCGGGTTCACCAGCGCATTTACCAGGAAGGCATTTCCAGGCATATTCTTGAATTTCGGATTTGTCTTCAACCAGTTCACTACCGTAAAGGCACGGTTGTAAGCCAGTTTCTTATTACGTTCCAGACCAATCTCCTCAGCATTTTCGCCAATGTAGTTGTCCTGGCTGGTTGCCAGACCTTCAGCCACCACATACAGCAGACGTCCCTTTTCAAAAATCTCGTTCAGTCTGCCCACCGTAGCCGAGTCACTGGCCAGTGCCACATTTCCTTTGTTATTCTCTACAGCCGCATATATATCCGCAAAGCTGACCAGCTTCGAGTCGGCTCCGGGGCGCATGTTCTGTTCTACAATGCCCAGTCCGCTGTGTGCATTCAGCCCGAACGACTGTCCCTCTTTATAGTTATCTTCACTGATCAGTTTCTGCATGGCAGTTTCCGTATCAACACGATAGTGCCATGTATTTCCCTGACAGTACATCGGTGCATAGTAGTAACCGGTCTGTTCCTTGAAACGGTTCATACTTTCAGCGTCCATACTCAGTGAGATCGGCGACAGCGACATTTCATATCCGCGCGTCACCCCTGCAATCTCCGGTGCTTCCCCTGCTTTCTGGGTCGGTATGTCCGAAGTCTTCAGTCCCGACAGACTGGCTCCCGATGCCAGACGCTGAGCCACTGCATCCGTATTGTCAAACTTGGTTTGGGTAAAGATACCCGAAGCCAGGTAATCGATGGCGTTCACCGGCGCATCCACCATGGTCGGCGCATCGTTACGTCCTGAATAGTTGTTCGGGAAAAACACATAGAATTCCAGTACTCCGTATTCCGGACACTCGTTGACAATGGTGGCCGGTGCGGCTATCACGTTGTTGATGTAAATAGGGTTCTCACACGGCATACATCTGTCCCAATGACGTTTTTTGAAGTAATAAGTAAAGCCCACACTGAATCCTAAATTGGCATCAAACCACACACTGTTTTCTCCCGTACTTTTCAAAGTAATACCATCGAAATTGGTCTGATACAACATGGCACGCGCTTTCAAATCCAATGAAAACTTCTTTTCCTTATCAAAGAAGCGGCTGTATTGCAACTCAAAATGCCCACTCCATTCGTTACGCTGAGCTTTGATGGCCCTATGATGCAATCCACCAATACCAACCGACGCAATGAACTGGTTCATCAGCTTGTCTGATATCTTTCCTTCGTAACCGCAAAACAAACGTGACAGATTAAACATGGCACTCACATTCAGATCCCACCATTTGTTTTTCGACTTCAGGTAAGGTATCCCGTCTCCATTGGTCAACCAGTCACCATACGTGTAATGAGTATCTTCTTTACTGTAGCCTTTCGAATTACCGATACCGAACTGTAACTTGGCACCGATACCCGGTGTAAACCATTTACCGATTCCCACATTAAAGTCCGGCGATAATAACCCCGAGAACTTTCCTACGCTGCCATAGTCACCCACGAAAGCATGCTCACCTATATTTGCCAAAATAAACCAGTTGTCCCAAAAACGATTGGTCACAATCCGGTAATGATCATCCGTCGGTTGCGGAGTCTGATTGACTTCACATACCGTTGTGTCACTGCTGACGATCTCTTGCGCCGATGCACTGCCCCATCCTACGGACAGCAACACCAGCATACTCCATACAAATTTTCTCATTTCTGTTTATAATTAATGTTCAAAAAAATATTTTCAATTAAAAGTTTTTTCACCACAGAGGACACAGAGTCCCACAGAGGTTATATTTCAATGTTCACCACGGATTACAACACAGATTAAATTCAAGATGCAGTGTGGGGAGGGTAAGTATCCGAGACTCTCCTCCTTCTGGAAGGAGGAGTACCCGAAGGGGGAGGTGGTAGGTGAAAGCATAAAGTATTAATATACAGAGTGTCGTAAAACCTACCACCCCGCCCGTTGGGCACCCCTCCTTCCAGAAGGAGGGGAGCCAGATAACATAACTAAGTTTCAGCACATCCTCATCTACAGATTAGTACAATGATTCAATCCGGAATAATCTGAGAAATCTGTGGTAAAACATCTCCCCTTTCAACTCACTAACTCTCCAACTCATCAACTTATCAACTCACCAACTAACCAACTAATCAAATCAATACGCCTTCGCATCCGTAAAGAAACAACTCTCTACTGTTTTCCAAATGATGTACAAATCCAGCGTAAATCTCCAATTCTTGATATACCAGATGTCATACTTCACCCGGTTTTTCATATCGGCCAGCCTGGGTGTTTCTCCCCGGAAACCGTTTACTTGGCTCCATCCCGTAATGCCCGGTTTTATGCAATGCCGCACCATGTATTCATCTATCTGCCTCGAATATTCCTCCGTATGCTTCACCATGTGTGGCCGCGGTCCTACAATGCTCATGTCTCCCATCAGCACATTCAGGAATTGCGGCATCTCGTCCAGATTGGTTTTCCGCATAATGTGTCCCCATTTCGTAATCCGCGCATCCGTCCGGGTAGCCTGCCGGGTATCCGCATCGGCACTGGCCCTCATCGTACGAAACTTTATACATCGGAATGTCCTTCCCCTCCATCCCGTCCGTTTCTGTACAAAGAAAAGTCTTCCGGGCATCGTCGACTCCGTCATAATGGCAACAATTATGACCAACACCGGAAACAAAGTACAAAGGAACACCAGCGAACAGACAAAATCGAACGCCCGTTTCAGCAACCGGTTTCCGAGACAGTCCAATGGTGATCCACAAGAAAAATAGTCTACCGTTTTTCCCATACGTTCTACATACATATTAATTGATTTAATAGATAATTGAGAATTGAGAATTGAGAATGGAGAATGAGTCGTAGAAATTCTTCATTAGCCTCGCTCAAAAAATCTTTTGATTTTTCACATAGAAGTATAGTCCTCATTCTTCATTTTTTTGTTCTTCATTCCTGAAGTGGTATCTGACTCCCCTCCTTCTGGAAGGTTGTTAGGTTTCAATTCGCACTTACGAAACTTAAAAATCCAATCTGTGAAAATCCGTGTCATCCGTGCCTAAAAATCCGCTTTCCCGCCTTGTACACCAGAAAGCTCATCACTTCACCGGGCATAATACCCAGCAGCGTCCACCCGCGCCGTACCCAGAACCAGGTATTTCCCACAATGCGGCCTATCCTGAAACGCATATTCCGGGCTTTCTCCTCCCGTTCCATTTTCAGGCGATAGCCATCTCTCAGCACGACGTTCCTAAACAGCTCAGCCCCTTTTCCCCGTCTGACCGGTTTCAAGGGATAAGCCTCTGTTCCTCCTATATAGTTCTCGATAAATCCAAACAGAATCCGGCCGAATCTTTCCACATGCAGCCGTTTCAGCAAAATCGCTACTTTCTTCCCGTCCAGTTCAGCATACCGCAACATCACCGCCACATCGCATACCTGTTTCAGCCCGATGCCGTACGTCAGAAAATGCCTGCGTATGTGCAGCATCAGGCAGACCAGATACAGTTCCCGGTCCGTTTCGTCTACTTCTTTGCACAAATGTTGCAGGCGGGCATTCACCACCGGGTTGTATACATACTCCCACCGGGCATGCAGTTCTACCGGTACCCGTTCATTCTCCTGCACCACGATGTCTCCGTTTTCATCCCGAAATGCAATACCGGCTTCCGCCAGCATAGGTTTCAGCCGACTCCAGCCATCCTTCAATACCACATCCACATCCCCCGGACTGCGATGCAACGGCTGCTGATACCACAAAGCCACCGATGTCCCCTTGAACACAAAAGCAGGCATGCCGGCTTTCTCCAGTCTTTCCAGCCACTGCTGTCCACAACGCTCTGCAAGCCTGTTCATCTGTTCCAGATAAAGCAGATGAAACAACCACCGTTCCCACACACTTCTATCCGGGCGCATGGCCGTCCGGCCCACGCCGTCTATCAGCCATCCGGTCACTGCCTGCTCATGCGCCATCGCAAACAGTCTTTTCCAATCCTCCGGCCCGATAGCCTTACTACCCTTATATTCTTCTTCCGTTTCCCACAATCCTCTACGCAGGAAATAAAAGAAAAGAGTTTCCATACTTAAGTTTCGGATTTAATATTTTTCTGGTAATTAAGGAGTTAAGAAGTTAAGGAGTTAAGCCGATACTTAAGATAATGAGTCCACTTTAAAAAGTCTGTTTCCTATGAGTCTCTTTATAGTTACTATTACTTTGCTCTGTCATCCTGAACAAAGTGAAGGATGACAGAATGATAACTATGTTATACGCTAAGACAAAAAGTGTACTTTTTAAGGTAGACTTATTTATTCTGCGTAAATCTGTGTTAATCTGTGTTTTCTCATCACAGAGACCCCAGATTCACAAACTGCGGCACCTTCCATGCCATCTTTTGCAGTTTGGTCCATACAGCAGGCATTCCATGACTCCGGTACATCCGCACATCCTCCTCCCACATCTGTTTCCTCCGCTTGCTGTCCGTGCTTAGTCCTCCCATCCGCATCCTTACAATATATTCGTTCAGGTATTCCACTTTCAGATCCGCTTCATACAGATAGCGGAACAGCAGATCCGAATCCGCTGCAATCCGGTAACTTTCGTCATACAGCCCCAATCGGTCCATACAAGTCTTGCGGATGTAGCAGGTAGGATGCAGCGGCAACCATCCGTGCCGCACTTTCCATTTACTGTAGCTTCCCCCTATCCAGTTACGCACCACCCGGTTCGTGTCGTTTGCATCAACAAACAGCCCGTTTCCATACACAAAGTCCGCACCGGTTTCTTCAAACCGTTTTACAATCCGGCTGATGATGTCCGTAGCATAAAGGAAATCATCCGAATGCAGCAGCCCCACGATATCGCCCGTCGCCACCCGTATTCCTTTGTTGATACCCTCGTACATCCCGCTGTCAGGCTCCGAGATAATCCGGGTAATGCGATCGCTGTACCGTTCAATTACCTGTAACGAACGGTCCCGGCTGTCTCCATCCACCACAATGTATTCAATGTCCGGAAAATCCTGTGCCAGTACGCTTTCAATGGCATGTGCGATGGTCGCTTCCCGATTGAAACAGGAAGTGATAATAGAAACTTTCATAAATTCAAATAATTCTCCTTCAAATACGCCTTGATTTTTTCAGCGTCGTGGCCGAAGCGTTTCTTGATTTCATATATCTTGGCATCCACCAACATCCGGTACCAGAATCCCTGCAGAATGTGCCAAATAAAACCTTCTTTCCCATCCAAGAATCCGGCTTTCAGTACATAACGCAAGAAGAAATTGATAAACGGTCGGACAAACAAAGGAGCCTTGACGTATTTTATTTTCAGCCAACGTTTCCGTTGTTCTTCCGTTCCGAAAAACTTTGGAATGACCTCTTCCGCTTTAGCATCCATACCGTATTCCATCATCAGCATATCCACCATTTCCCGGGTCGCATATCCGTTATGCTTTTCTGTCCACCAAGTCAAATCATTCAGATTAGCATCTACCTGATTCCCCTCTTTGACAGTGATAGTCGTTCCATCAAAAATGCGAATATGTTCATCCATCCAGCGGTTTTCACAGTCTCCATGCCCCTTCCGAAATACCTTCAGATGATAAGACGGATACCAACCACCATGTAACAATGGCCTGCCCATAAAGTCAATTCTTTTCCGCACATATACACCATTCACATCCGCATTACATCGACTCACCGCATCTTTCACAGCCAGTCCGATATTCCCTTCCAAAAACTCATCGGCATCTATCCGCCAAATCCATTCCGATTGTATCGGACACTGGTATACCCCGTAATTAAATTGCGTTGCATAGTTTTTCCAAGGATTTCTGTAAACCTTCGCCCCCATCTGTTCAGCCATTTCGCACGTACGATCCGTACTGAAAGAATCGATTACAATTATCTCGTCACAGACTCCCTTCAACGACCGGATACATCTTTCCAGATGTTTCTCTTCATTCTTGGTAAGAATGATGGCTGCTATTGAATTGTTACTCATTTCAGATTTCTTATTTTCAACGTCTTGGCAGGATTTCCTCCTACCACATGATAATCATCTACATTTTTATATACCGAAGCGGTAGCTCCTACCACAGCAGCTGTTCCTATACAAACACCCAACCCGATAAAAGCTTTCGTTCCAATCCAGGCCTTATTTCTTATCCGGATAGGTGCTGTTATCAAAGAATCATTCGCCGTATTCAGTTTATCTACCTCATGAGAAGCTGTACAGAGATAAGCATATTGTGAGACCACTACGTCATCTTCCAATATTACCCAATCCTGATTATAGCAAATCACATTCGGACCTAAACACGCCCGATGCCCCATTTGCAATTTCCAAGGTGCCCATATCTTTACCGAGGAATAAACTTCAGCATCCCATGCTAATTTTGCCCCAAATATTTTTAATAATGCAACACGCCAAACACGAAAAAACTTTGTTACAAAAGGCCGAAACAAAAAGAAAGAGACACAGTTCCACAAAGCCCGTCTTATTTTTGTCCGAATAAGCACACGACCAACTGCATGTTTTTCAAATCCCATAATCAAATTTGTTATAAGTATCAATATTGCATACTATCAGTCTACTGCCCCCCTTTCTTCACCATCATCTCCATCTTCTCCTTCTTCCTCCTTGCCGCCAGCATATTATTAATCTGCAACCGCACATTATCCACTTTCCCCCCTGATGTCAGGTTGGTAGCAAAAGGAAGAAGCCGCTGAATGAAGGCAGCTTTTACCACAATTTCCTTGCGCACCTGTCCATCTTCGAGCATCAGCTTTACCACATCGGCCAATTCATGTGCCGAGTTGCAATTGCCAATCTGCTTCACATAGAAGTGTAACTTCTCCACATCATGCACATACCGATACAGCTCCTGCTCCTGCCGGGTCATTGTCTCCTTTGTATTGACAATCTCTTTTTTCTGAACAATAGAATCGGCCTGCTGTTCTCCATAAAAATTCTGCACAATAGAAGTCGCTGAAGGCACTATCGTATTCGTCCCACCGTTGATATTAATAACGATTCTTGTTTTATCATCCATTTCTTGTGATGTAAAAGGTTTATTTATTTTTTTGCATACAAAATTTTGTTCTGTGATATATAAGGGAACAAACAAAACTTTCATTTTGTCATTTTAATCTAAAATACTCCAAATTTAAACAGTCTAATATTTGAATTACTACATTCAACAACCAACAAAATAATAGCAAAATGTTATCCACTCTTTATTTTGATACACCTCAAACAAAATCTTGTTTCAATACACTGAGAACACATACAAAATAGTTCTGTTTCGATTCGATTCGTCCGATATGCCAGTACAAAGGAACATTCTCAATTCAAAATATGCACTCAATAAGTCTCAACAGACATTCAATAAAATCTCAACGGTTCTCAATGAGCATTTTCACTCTCCTAAATTGACATATATTCGCGCCCAATTCTCACTAAAACGCATATACCATGAAAGAAAGCATTATGAGTTTTTTCCATGCCCCCGTCACCAACAAAGTGCCGGCGGGGGTATGCAACCTGACCGGACTTCACACTTATCTCACGTCCGACAAACAACTGGAGCAACTGACAAACGAAGTACGCGCCACACTGGCCGACGGACAACTCTTCCGGAAAAAGAAGCAGCAATTACTGCCTTATGTCACACCTGCCGGCATCTTTCCTTACTGCAAAGAACTTTGTCTGACACTTCCTTCCGGACTGTTCGTCATCGACATCGACCATCTGGACACCGCCGCCGAGGCGGAGGAATGGCGCAACCGGTTGTTTGCCGATGACGTGCTTCATCCCGACCTTGCCTTTATCAGTCCCGGTGCCAAAGGAGTCAAACTGTTCGTCCCTTATCGGTTATGTCCGAACGAAAGCATCAAAGAATCGTTCGACAAAGCCTTGCATACCGCCTGGGACTACCTCGAATGGAAACACGGTCTGAAAGTAGACACCGCCAACTCCGACATGTCAAGAGCCTGTTTCCTGGCGCACGACGCGGGGGCGAAACTGAGAATGGATAATGAAGCTTAATTCAAAAACTCACCAACCCAAAAACTCACCAACCCAAAAACTCAAAAACTTAAAAACTCAAAAACTTAAAACAATATGGACAACATCGAATCATTACAGCGTTTGGTAGACGCTGTTGAAAAATCCGGTGCCAACGTAGCACCTACCTACCAGGAATACATGCCGATGGCATTTGCCATTGCCAACAGTTGTGGCGAAGAAGGACGTTCCTCTTTTCACCGCCTATGCCGCATCTCCGAGAAATACAAGTCGGAGGAAGCAGACAAACTTTACGACCACGCCTTGCAGCAAGGATCCGGTGCCAATTCACTCGGCACCGTGTTCCACCTGGCCGAACGGACAGGCATCCGACTGGACCGAAAACTTGCAAACTTGCAAAACTTGCAGCCCCCTCACCCACACACGCGCACGCGCGAGGAGCGAAAATCAACAGGCTGCGAGCCCCAAAGCGCAAGTGACGAAACGCAAGCGACAGACGACGAAACGCAGGTGCCACCCCTTCCCTGTTTTTCCGATTACAACTGGCCTCCTTTCCTGCAACAGATCATAGATTGTGGCGATTCACCCGCCCAACGCGATATTTTGCTGTTGGGAGCCGTCACCGTCATCGGAGCCACCCTCAACAAGCTGATCAGTTTTACGTATGGACGTAAGAAAAAATATCCCTGCCTCCAGACTTTTGTGGTGGCTCCCCCGGCTTCGGGAAAAGGAGCCCTGACCTGGGTACGCCGGCTGGCCGAACCTATTCACGATTCCCTGCTCGATGCCTACAACCGGAAGTTGCAAGACTACCGGCAGGAAAAAATGCGCCGGGATGCAATGGGCAAAGAGAAAACAAACCAACCCGAACCTGAACAGCCCCGCATGAAAATGTTTCTTATCACCGGTGACAACTCCGGTACCGGTATGCTTGAAAACCTGATGGATGCCGACGGGGCAGGACTGATCTGCGAGGCCGAAGCCGACACCGTCAGTACCGCCATTGGCAGCGAATACGGACATTGGAGCGACACGCTTCGCAAAAGTTTCGACCACGAGCGTCTGGCCTATAACCGCCGTACCAATCACGAGTACCGTGAGTGCAAACAGTCTTACCTCAGTGTTTTGCTTAGCGGTACCCCGGCACAGGTGCGTCCGCTTATTCCTTCAGCCGAGAACGGTCTGTTCTCCCGCCAGGTATTTTATTGCATGCCTCCCATCGATGAATGGGCCGACCAGTTCAACCTTTCCGATGCCGATTACGACCGGATCTTCACGCAGTGGGGAGAAGACTGGAAACAGTTGCTCGACAGTCTTGCTGCCAACGTAAGCAACATCCGTCTGGAGTTGTCTACCGAGCAGAAACAGGCGTTCAACCAGCATCTGGCCCGTCTTTTCGTCCGTGCCGGAGCCATTCATGGTGATCCCATGAAGAGCACCGTCACCCGTATCGCCATCAACCTTTGCCGTATGCTGAGTGTCATAGCCCTGCTCCGGTCGCTTGCTACGCTGCTTCCCTCCGGCGATAGCAGAAAGGAAACGGTCTACAACGACCTCACTCGCCAGCTCATCGCTTGTCCCGGCCTTTCGCCCGACCCGCGCATACCGTCCGAAAACATACGCGACGGAGTGATTCCTCTGTTTCGCCTGAGTGTCACCGAAACGGATTTTCAAGCAGTTCTTTCCCTCGCCGAGCCTTTGTACCAACACGCCTGCTACGTCCTCTCGCTGCTGCCTGCCACCGAGACTGTGCGCCAAAGTACTTTGTCCGTGGATGCCTTTTTCGATCGTCTGCCCCATCGGTTCAGTCGCCAGAGTGTTCTTGAAGAAGGGCAACGGTATGGGATAGCCCGCAATACCATCGACTCAAAGCTGAAACGGATGACCGAAAAAGGCATATTGCAGAAAACTCAGCGTGGCGAATACGAGTTTGCTACGCGCATGCGCACGTGTGTGGGTGAGGCGGCTGCAAGTTTTGCAAGTTTGCAAGTTTCTGCCCCCTCGAACAGCTGATTCCACCCCTCCCAAGCCCCCGTTTTTTTTCCTAGTTAGGAAAAAAATACGGCCTAGTTAGGGAATAATTTTTTCCTAACTGGGAAAAAATCAGCAGCCAACCTAAGGCAAGGATACACGGATGCCACGGATCAGGCGGATGAAGGCAGACTAAAAAATAGGTCGAATAAAGATATTGCTTCATTCTGTCCTTTCAGTTTACATCATCTGTAGCCGAAAGCGTTAAACGCTCAACCATAAACCCTCAACTTTTAATTTTTCACTATTAATTTTTAATTATTAATTCCCAACATGTCCTCTTTCTTCCGCCCCGTCACCATGAAAAAAGGCGAACTGGCCCGTCTTTATTTTCCTGAGTCTCCCACCAGCATCGGAACCAACCGGCTGATGCGCTGGATCCACAATTGTCCTCCCCTCATGAAAGATCTGTCACAAACCGACTATCACCGCTCGCAGAAGTTGCTCACCGCCCGCCAGGTATCACTGATCATTCATCACCTGGGAGAGCCGTAACCTTCAGAAACCTTCAGAAACCCATAACTCCCCTTTTCCCCTGCCGTATCTTTGCGACAAGTTAACGAGTTGACAAGTTGACGAGTTAACAAGGTGACAAGGTGATGAGTTGATAAGTTAAGGAGTTAAGCCAATACATAGACTACTCTAAACCCTCAACCCTCAACCCTAAACTCTAAACCATAAACCCTAAACCATTAACCATTAATCATTAACCATTAATTTTAATTTTCCTCATGGGTATCAAAGTCAAAGCACGCCAGATGAAACTGGCAGTAGGTCCTTCTGCAGGACAGTATCGGTTTATCATGTTAGCGGACATTTACAGTACGCTGAAAGAAGACAAAGTCATCAGTGAGGCCGCCCTGCGGTCCGGCATTTCCAAAGGCACCATCAATGCCACGTGGGAAGCCATTGGCGACGTCATCAAGAGTTGGGCCACCGAAGGCCATTCCGTTCCCATCCCTGGTCTGGGCACCATGCGTTTCGGCGTCCGTGCCAACTCCGTGGAAAAAGTAGAAGAGGTCAGCACCTCGCTCATCACCTCCCGCCGTGTCATCTTCACCCCCAGCAGTGCAATCAAGCAGGAACTGAAGGATACTTCCATCAACATCACCTGTTACGACAAGGACGGTAACGTCATCAAGCAAGTCAACTCGGCCGATGGTGGTACAGTAGACGAAGATCCCGATGACACAGGCACCGGTTCCGACGGTGGCGGTGGAGCCGAAGATCCGTTAGGCTAAGAGAAGCCTCACCCCCAACCCCTCTCCCAAAGAGAGGGGAGCAAGGAGGGGAGATGAAAGTAGAAAGAGTTTAATAAGAACTCCTAACCATAAACCCTAAATTATTTAAGTAGTTAAGAAGTTAGAGAAGTTAAGCCAATACATAGACTCCCCTAAACTCTCAACCCTAAACCCTCAACACTCAGCCCTAAACCTTCACCCCTAATCCCCCAACTATTAATTTTTAACTTTTAATTTTTAATTCTCACCATGTCCGAAACCAAGAAAAAATCTACCTGGGTAACCATCCTCCACGCCATTGTCCAAGCCATTGTTGCCGCCCTCACAGCCCTCGGCGTTTCCAGTTGTGCAGCCCTGTTTTAAGAAGCCTCACCCCCGCCCCTCTCCGAAGGA
>NZ_FR883096.1:79630-87317 GCF_000435115.1 Bacteroides sp. CAG:633
TAACCTTTTACCGTTTATCATCCCCCAACTATCATTTTACCCCCATCTCCTTTTCCCCTCTCCTTGGGAGAGGGGCCAGGGGTGAGGCCTTAAATTTTTGCCATTATGATCCAAGAAACCTTCCCCCTAACCATTGCCGGTGAAGAAATACCGGACGAACGCAGCCTTCTGACCCAGGTAGAGAACGGTCTGCTGATGGACTCCATCGACTCTGTACGCTACATCATTCTGCACTGTTCCGCCACCCGTTGCAACCGCGAGTATCCGGTAGAACAGCTTTTGCGCGATCACAAAGCCCGTGGCTTTCGCACCATCGGTTATCATTTCTACATCCGTCGGGACGGCAGCATCAACCAGCATCGCCGCCTGTTGGAAGTCGGTGCCCATTGCCGTCCTTTCAATCGCTGCTCCATCGGTGTCTGTTACGAAGGCGGTCTGGATGCAGACGGCCACCCCGCCGACACGCGTACCCCCGAACAGACCGAACAGCTGATTCTTCTTTTCCTGAAACTACGGAAGCTCTTTCCACATGCCCGTCTGGTGGGCCACAGAGACCTGCCCGGCGTCACTCCCAAAGCCTGTCCCTGCCTGGATACGAGGGCGGTGTTCGGATACTTGGAGAATGAAAAATGAATAATGAATAATTAAAAACGACGGTGTCTGCGGGCGTTTCACCACGGAGGGTACAGAGGCGCACAGAGAATAATTACTTTAAACCATCATCCCCCCCGCATGGCACTCCCCTCTCTTTCGGAGAGGGGCCGGGGGTGAGGCCCTCATACATCCTCACCATTTCCTCTGCCACCTTTTTAGAAGAATACTGTGTTTCCACTAAACAGCGGCCGTTACGTCCCATCTGTTCCAGTTCCTTTTCCGATACATCCAGGAACTCGTTCAATGCATGAATAGTCGGTTCGGTTCCTATCTCTGTCCACCAGCCACAATGCCAGGTATTCAGTTCTTCCCAAGGAGTACCGGTTGTTGTTATCACCGGCGTTCCGCAAGCCAAGGCTTCCGCCACTACGATACCGAAATTCTCGGAATACGTAGGCAATACAAACAAATCTGCCTCCCGAAACAATTCCCATTTCCGGTCACCATAAACACCTCCACAGAAATCCACCATATCCTGAATCCCCAATTGGAGGGCCTTTTGTCGAAGCTGTCCGATGTATTCCGCTTCCCCTTCGCCCGCAATACGGACGGTATATCCCCCGAACCGCTCCTTCAAAGCCGCTACAGCTTCCAGTAAAAACTCAATACCCTTTTTCACATGGATTCTGGACAGGAACAGAATCTGTTTTTTCCGTTCCCAACCAGCTTTCATATCAATCTGCTCTACATCAATGCCATTGGCAATTACCGTGATCCGGTTGTTATAACCCAGCTTCAGCAGATTCTGTTTTTCACTCTCCGCAGTAGCATGCAAGCGGTCAGCCTTCACCACTGCCTGTTTCTGATAGAGCCAGAGCGCCGGTACTTTCCTTGTCCAGTAATGCCGTGCCAAGATCCACGGCTCCAACATGCCGTGCGGACTAAGCACCACCTTATATCCGGCCTGTTGTGCCCACTTTTGTGTCCAAGCACTTTGCGGCATCCAGCAACAGTTCACGTGTACCATGTCTGGGTGAATGTCATCCAGCAGCTTCCGCCATGCCTTCTTCAAAGCACCATATTGCGACAAGCCTGCTGGCAACGTAACCACCCGTGCGTTCTCTATCGGCAGCGGATGTTCCGATGCTACTGTAGCGATAGTCAGGTCGCACAGCTTACCCAATTCTTTGGCAAGTAGTTGCATGTAGGCACCTACACCGCCAGAGGAGCGGTCGATGCTGGGGATGAAGTGGAGGATGCGTATCATAATCATTTTTATTATATCACAACAAATAATGCAATAAAGATAGAAAGTTTACAACTTACTAATAAAAGATATATTAACGTCCTCCCATACAAATTTCATAGATTCTCGGAAAATGTCTCTTAAAAACGATCCCAACACCTACCCAAATCAATGCAAACAACCACGGACTAGCCAAATAACTAAATGCAAAACCAAAACTGGAATGAGGAAAAGGAACCACCAACAATTTCCTTACTACATTCAACGTAGGTTCATGATACAAATAAATGAAAAAAGTAAAACTACAGAAAGTCATCCAGTGTTTATGTCTGCCAAGATCAAACGTCGCAGGTACCAGTTTATCATACAGAGTCCAAAAACTTAAGATACCTGACAGTATGATTGGAATTTGCAAATATTCCCAAATGAATACAGGAAAAATCATTTCAAGTACACAAAACAATAAAAATACGATAGGAACCCCAAACGATTTAATACCCGAAAATTTATCTAAAAAGCACGCACCTAATAAAAACCAGAATATGCCATATATTGGTAACACAGGAATGGAGAAATAGCTTAAAACAAAAAATAGCCCGCAAACAATTGCTTTCCCCATCCATTTATTCATCACATAGAACAAGGGAGACAATACCACAATCAGTATTAAATCACGTAAAAACCATAAATGAAACGCATATGGAGATCCGTTTCCTGCATCCCAAAATAAAAAATTGCCTAACTCAAGCAAAGGCTTTTCAAAGTTTTCAGAAAATCCTTTAGTATTCATAAACCCACCTACTCCGGGAATATATTCCAATGCCAAATAGGATATTGCAGGAAACAAACAGGCAATCAGATAAGGAATCAACAACGTCCGGATTCGCTTTCTTATCTTCATCCACAATTTTGCATACGCATGAGTGTCATCTTTATCTATACCTTGAAAGAACAAGTAACCACTAATAGCAAAAAACAGTGGCACAGCACAACGTCCCATCATTCCACTGATGAAGTCCTGCAACTTGAAATTGAATGTCATTCCTTGTATTTCATGAGGATAGTCGTGAAAACCGGAATGAATATATAGAACAAGGATGATGGAGAAGAAAGATAAAATGCGAAGTTTATCGCTGAGATATTGATTAATCATAAGGGATTTAAATTTTATCACAAATATTTTTCATCATCTTTCGCACGAGAAATGCAATTCACAAAATAGTTTGCTACTTGCTTTCCTTGAATCCGAACTGCACTCTCGACGCGTTTATATGTCAATAATCTGATATCCTGGATATGAGAAATTACCTTCTTCAACGATTCTTTCAAAGAACTTACATCCTTTGATTTAAAAATCAATCCATCAGTCTCATCCGCAATCAAGGCTTTGGCTCCACATCGATCGCTAACAATTACATAAAGCCCTAAAGACATTGCTTCGTTTACAACAGCTCCCCATCCATCGTGAAGAGAAGGCAGAATCAAAACATCATTCTGTTGCATGATCTCTGGAACTTCATTCATTGGTCTGATACCTAAAAAACTCGTATTGATTCTATTCTTTTGGGCTATTACCTCTAACTTCACTCTCTCTTCCCCATCTCCTACTAACGTAAAATCAATATTTGAATTATCTTTCAATGCCTCCATCACAATCTGTACGTTCTTTCTGTGAATCAGGCTTCCCACAAAGAGTAACTTAACCTTTCCCGAAGGAGGAGGTAAAATACGTTTGGAGGTTTCGGTAACATACTGAAAGGGAAAGACATCCCAACGTTTGGAAATATTTCGATAATAGCTAACAGCCAAATCCCCAAAACCAAAGATACCATCAATGCGAGATATATACCTATAATCCTGAATAAAAAAGCGTAGATAGTGCATCCACAATGGTTTATTATAAATTAAGGGAGGTTCCGTTATAATATACCGTCTTACCTGATAAGCAAGACTTAACTTAAACCAACAGAACACTTCTGTAAATGCACGAATACCTGTGAACAAACAAACCGCATCTTTCGTTTCTTTAAGAAGTTGAATAATCTGTTCATCTGTAGGCTTTAACCACAATTGAACCGAAGTATTATCCAACAAATGTGTACTATCCCAGCCCATATCTTTTCGCACAACGTAATCCGTGCGCGGAACGATAAGATGTACTCTTTCTACACGTTCATCTTTAGCGCATTCACGGATATAAGGGATTTGATGTGGACTTATGCAGTTTTGAAAAAACAGCAGATTCATTTATAACAATTTTTTATCCAAGAATCCAATTCCTTAGCCCGTATATTCCATTCATGCATAAGTGGATCAATTTTTAAGTTCCATGAATCATCATCTGCCATATTCTCAATAGTTTGTGCTAAAGACTCTTTTGAAGTTGGCTCGAAATAAACACCATTTTCTTTTAATACCTCATAAGGTTCTCCAATCTTACAAGTAATAATTGGCTTCTTATAAGGTAAATACATATACAACTTACTGGGACACCTGGCCCAATCCTGAATTGTATCATTCATAGGAGAAATGAATGCGTCTGCTAATGTAAAATATGCAGAAATATCTTCCTCTTCCACAAATCCTGGAGTATGAATAAAAGTTTGGAGTTTATTTTCTTTTATGTATTGAACAACTTTTTTATAATCAGGTCCTTTGCCTAATAACAATAAATGAAAAGACGGATGTCGTTCATGAATCAACTCAAATGCTTTTATCATCGTAAATGCTCCATAATTTTCGGCCAAACTACCTAAATAAACGAAAAACTTATCCCCATCTTCCTTTTTAATCAGATTTTCTTTTCTAACAAACTGACAGACCGATTTATTATAGGCATAAGGAAAATATAACATTGGCAATCCCTCTCGGCCTAATTTCTTTGCTAATTTTAGAAAATGGTTCTGTAGAAACTTACTAGCATTCAATAATCCAGTAGAATAAAATACCGACATTATTTCCTGTAATACAGCACGTAATCGAAACAATCCTTTTACATTCCGTATCCCGGACTGTAATTCCGAATGCTCAACCAGTTTAATACATCTATAGCGAAGTGCAACAATATTCCTAAAAACAAAAGCGCAGATATAAAGTACATCCGGCTTTATTTGTTTAATAAGTGTATTTTTCTTTTTTAATTCGCCAAATGCAGAATGATAACACATAAAATAAACTTTTGTTCTTTCATCACATTCCAGCTCTACTCTGTGACGATTCTCCTCTGTATCATCCATAATAATAGATACACTCCAACCTAAATCGGAAAGATGATTAGCTAATCCTAAAGCCCTTTTTGCCGTAGCTATGGACTTAATATCTCCTGTTGTTATAAAACAAATATGCATAAGCAAAATAATAAATTAATAAGATGATATTTGCTTCTTTTGATTCCTATCACTCAAATATAGTATCAATATTATAGCAAAAGCAATAGGCAACGTTTGTCTAAAATGAGACTGTGGTGAAAACAATGCATTCCAAAGCAAATTATACTCATGATACGCCAATACCAATAAATACTTTCGCTCACAAAATCCTAAACTAACGAAACCTTTTTTTAAGAAATAAAATACGATGTAAAGCATTGCTACAAAAGCAAAAATACCATTCATCATCCCACAGCCTACAATAACCGAATGAGAAGGTATCAAAAAATGATAACTGAGCTGATCTGGTGTGAGCCTTTCACCGTGCATCATAAACATCAAACGCTGATAATGCCCGGTCGTATCGTATGGCCAGGCTCCATGTCCCAGCCAGAACTTATCCATAAACGCCTGCCATCCTACCCACGCCTCACTTTTTCCTGTCATCAACAGTTCCAATGGATTATAAGGATTCTTACAGACCAGAAGTTGTTGGCTGTTGCCACTGGTTATTTCTCCTGCTAAAACTCTGTTTACATAGTAAACATAGAAACCGTAGCCTGTCAACAACAATAAAGCAGAAGCAACGACCAATGCTTTTTTATTGGGAATTAACTGTTTGTGTTCCATCAGATAAGCTACCATACCAGCAAATAAGGCCATTCCCCCACTACTTCTAGCCCCCAAAAGAATAAATACAATCCCTAACAAAGAAAAAAGTATAGGAAAGTTCCGATTTCTATAGATGACAGAAATAGCTAAAAATATTAATATGGTAAGCGGAGCAATGTAAAACTTAAGGTAGGTAGCTGCCTCACCAGCCAAAATATCTTCTGCACTCTGATCCTCGAAACTGGTACCAAAAATCAATTTCATGGCTATTTGCGAAAGTATAATCACCAAGATAAGACGCTTATCCTTCGTCAAATAATAAAAAAGAAAAATGAAATGCAAATAAGAAACAACTGTAATGGCCAATCCTTTTAGACTGCTTGACAATCCGTTAGAAACCAATACCTCGGAGAAAATCTGCGCTGCCAACAAAGCTGAGTAAGCCAGCGTAATGGCCTTCAGTTCTTTTGTTTTCTGCCACCGGATTTTGGCAATAATAAATGGGGTATAAACAAGCAAGAAAAGTTCACTAATTGAGATTTCTCCTACAATATTGAATTTTATTCCCCACCCCAGTTCAAAGAGGAAGATTAAAAGATAAGTCTTAATCGGCATTGTTCAATAGCGATTCATACAATTTGCAAACTTCCTTGGCATAATTATTCCAAGTGTACCGTGTCATCATTTCAGCGGCATGGCAGCCTATGTTATTACGTAACACACTATCTGCTACCACATTTATTACAGCGTCAACTATGGCTTGTTCGTCTTTAGATGGTATAAAGAAGCCCGTTTTGCCATGTTCAATAGGCAGCCCACTTTCGCGAGTTGCAATGACAGGCAATCCTGCCGCCAAAGCTTCCATACCGCTTTGGGCACAGCCTTCGCACAAAGATGGAAATACATACATATCGGCATTCTTCAAATATAGTTTTAATTCATCCTGAGGCACCATTCCTACCAACCTCACATTGGGTAAATTATATCTGTCAAGCATTTCGGTCGCCTCACCAGTTCCTCCGACAATCGTCAATTCACACGGTATATTACGACTATTCAAAATCTTGATTGCTTCTAATAAATATTCCCCTCCTTTACGGAAGCCAAAACTACCTGTAAAGAGCAGCTTAATGGTATCACCAATAGTATAATCCGTTTTAAGCCGACTAAAATCAGTACGCACCCCTAAATAGACTACCCGGATTTTTTTCTCATCATATCCTGCTTCCACAAAGGTATCTTTGACAAACTGAGAGTTCACCAGTAACAGATCAGCCTTATCGCAATCGGCAAGTACTCCCTGCCAAAAAGGATTATCTATCCCCATTGCAAACAACGCTCCATTTTTTTCAAATTCTTTCCTCAACTGCCGGTCCATAAATAGCGGATGGGCAATGCTATGGTCTACTATCACTTTCATGCCATTGGCTTTAGCTCTTTCTATGGCCCCCCCCATTCCAGAACCACTCCTCACATGAAAGATATCTGCATCTTTCAGGTATTTGCAGCTTAATCTGCCATATAAAACCGCAGCTTTTACATTGGCTAATTTATCTTTTAGTGCCCGACTACGAAAATGTGAATAGAATTCCGGCATCCCTATTCCGATATTCTTTCCTTTTAAGCACACAGGCGTGCGCTTCTTCATCGTTTTCGTAAGTTTATACCCCACAATTTTATTCAATATAAGTAAAATCCAACGATTCCACCATTCAGGAATCCAGCCTTGAATTACCTTTATATCTACGAAATCTGAAAGTGCTTCTGCACTTTTAATCAGATGCAAGGGACCAAATGTGGACAATATGACTTTAATTTGTTGATGACTCATACTTAACAATACTTCGGTAAATTTTTACCGATAAAT
>NZ_FR883097.1:0-721 GCF_000435115.1 Bacteroides sp. CAG:633
CACCATACACATTGCCTTCCACGCCCGAAAGTCGCAGGAAAGACGGTTGCAACAGCTCGACCAGCACAAAGCCAAGGAAACCTGAAAGCAGGACGAGCAGGGAATATTCGGTGGTGAGCATTGCGAAGAGCCCCCTACCGGAAGAGCCGCACACGCGCCGCAAGGCCAGCTCACGACGACGAATGTCCATACGCGAGAGAAACAAAGCCAAGTGATTGAACAGCGAACAGAGGATGATCAGCCCGCCTGCCGCGGCAAACAGCACAAGGTAGGAGAAGCTGACAAGCCGCTCCTCGTTGAACGAAGCCTGACGGACTTCGGAAAGAGGCATCAGTCGAAGGCGGCCGGTAATCTTGCGGTAGCGATCGTCTGTCTGCTCGGCATAAGCACGGAACTTCTCTTCCAGAGCCTTGGGTGACACACCCGGGGCAAGACGTACCACCACCTCGAAACCTGCATTATACCACTCGTTCTGCCATTTGCGGAAGTAAGCTCCCTCGCAGATAAATCCGAACGAAAAATTGCTGTGCGGCAGGTCATTGACAATGGCACAGACAGTGACTTCCTGATCGTTATACTCAACTTTACGGCCAAGCACGTCCGTCGTGCCGAATAACCGTTGCGCCGTCCGCTCCGTCAGGGCTACCTGTCCGTCCGTATAAAGGAAATCGGGGGTACCTGCCAATATATGGATGCCGAAGAGGTCCATAAAGCAGGAGTC
>NZ_FR883098.1:0-588 GCF_000435115.1 Bacteroides sp. CAG:633
TCCTGACTGATGGCTGCCGCTACCGAACTGTCGTCGGCCGTACCGAAATTACGCCGCACAATGGAGTTGAACAAAACGGGGATGGCTCCCTTGGCACGTGCCTCGGTAACGAAGCGTTTCAGGTTGGCATCGAACGAACCGCCACCGGCATCGGTATGTCGTTTGGGATCGGTCTTCTCGTCGTTGTGGCCGAACTGGATAAAGACGTAATCGCCCTTCTTCAGCAGCGAAAGCACCTTGTCCCACCGGCCTTCGTCGATGAAACTCTTGGTGCTGCGTCCGTTCACGGCATGATTGTCCACCCGTATCTCTTCGGACAGGAATCCGGGCAACATCTGTCCCCATCCTCTTTCGGGGTTGCCGCCGGTCAGGTCCTTGTCCGCCATGGTCGAGTCGCCAATCATGAAAATGGTGATTGCTGGTTTGTCGGCCTTGAACGCCGTAAAGACCAGAAACAAGGCCAGCGGCAGAATCAGTTTGTTTTTCATATTATTCTTTTTTTACAGTTTCTTGGTTCATACCTATTTGGCAGAGGGCGTTTTCAGCCCTCACCTGTATCCCGTTTCTGGGACACTTGCACGGCTCGCG
>NZ_FR883099.1:0-14561 GCF_000435115.1 Bacteroides sp. CAG:633
ACTTCGTTCGATGCCAGCACCGCCGACAGCGTCATGTATCCTCCCGTCAGTGCTTTGCCGATGCACATGATGTCCGGTTCCACTCCGGCGTGTTCCCAGGCAAAGAGCTTGCCCGTCCGTCCGAATCCGGTTGCTATTTCGTCGAAGATGAGCAACAGACCGTGCTCGCGGCACAGGCGTTCTGCCTCGCGCAGGTATTGCGGATGATAGAACCACATGCCGCCGGCTCCCTGCACCACGGGCTCCAGAATCAGGGCCGCCAGTTCGTTGTGATGCTGTTCGATGACCTCCTTCAGCGGTACGATGTCTTCCGGATTCCATTCGCCGTCGAAGCGCGAACGGGGTTGCGGCACGAAGTATCTCACAGGCAGTGCACTGCCGAAGAGCGAATGCATGCCGGTCACGGGGTCGCATACCGACATGGCGTTCCACGTATCGCCGTGATAGCCCGAACGGATGGTGACGAAGTTGTTCTTTTGCTCCTTCCCTTTACCGAACCAGTATTGTACAGCCATCTTCAGCGCAACCTCTACAGCTACCGAACCTGAGTCTGCGTAGAATATCTTCTGCATCGACGGCGGTACCAGTGGCAGCAGCAGACGAGCCAGTTCGATGGCCGGGTCGTGTGTCAGCCCGCCGCCGGTTCGTGTGTCAGCCCGCCGAACATCACGTGCGACATTTTCTTCAGCTGTTCCTCTACGGCACGGTTCAGTACCGGATTGTTGTAGCCATGTACCTGGCACCACCACGACGACATGCCCTCTACCAGCGTCTCGCCCGTCTCCAGTGTGATGGTAGCGCCCTGCGCACTCTTCACCTTATAGACCGGCAGCGGATGGCTGGTCGATGTGTAGGGATGCCACAGGTGTTCGCGGTCGAACTGCGAGTCGCACAGCCGATACCCCGCTTCCCGAATCAGTTCCTTGTCTTCGGCCACCTTCGATCCGAGGGTAGTGAGCAGGTCGCCCACGATGGCCGAGTTTATTCCTATATACAGTGCTTTCTTCACTGCCTCGCGGCTCAGTTGGGAGCGTCCGCCGGCAAAGCGCAAGTAGGCTGTCGGATTGATGAAACGGAACAGGGCAATGGTAGTCAGTATCTCTTCTTCGGACAGGGGTGCCTGGTGTTCCAGCGGTGTCCCGGGGATGGGGCTGAGCAGATTGATGGGGATCGACTGTACACCGAGCCGTTGCAAGGTGAAAGCCAGTTCGATGCGTTGCTCCATCGTCTCGCCCATGCCGATGATGCCTCCGCTGCACACGTCCATGCCAATGCGGCGTGCAGCCTGTAGCGTTTTGATTTTCTCTTCCTGCGTATGGGTCGAGCAGAGGGTGGGGAAGTAGCTGGGAGCTGTCTCCAGGTTGCAGTGATAGCGCGTCACGCCCGCTTCGTATAGTGCCCGCAGTTCGTCTTCATCCGCCAGTCCCAGTGAGGCACAAAGCTGGATGGACGAGTGGCGGCGCAGGTAGCGCACCGTGTCGCAAAGCTGTTCAATCTGTTTTTTCGAGGGTTTTCGTCCGCTGGTCACCAGCGAGAAGCGGTTGACGTCCTGCTCTTCGTTGGCACGGGCGTGCCGCAGGCATTCTTCAGCGGGCAGCAGGTCGTAGATGTCGGCCTGAGTGTGGTAGTGGGAAGATTGTGCACACCATTTGCAGTTTTCCGGGCATCGGCCCGACTTGGCATTTACGATGGAGCATATGTCAAATTCGCTTGGAGCGCATGCCACGGTGATTTCGTGGGCAGCGCGATACAGCGCCTCACGGTCGGCCAGTCCGGCCAGCCACGACGCTTCTTCGGGCGACAGGGCCATGCCTGCCAGTACCCGTTGTTTCAGTAAGTCAAGGGTCATAATAGATGATGATATAGATGTGTGAAGAAGATTGCCTGCCGCCTTCACCTGTTTGCGCAGCGAGCTGTCGGCCGCCTCTTTTCGCAGGCAGCCTATGGTGACAGTCCGCCCTACACTGGCAAAAGCCGCATAACTTTTGCGGCTCCAGCGCCTGAAGCGTATGGCGTTCTGATGTATTCTTTTCTTCTTCACGATGGTTTTCTTTATCTGTTCAGGTGGAGCAAAGATAGTGCAAAGTTGTCGAAATGCAAAGCAAATGCCAGATTCTTCCTATGCTTTACTCCCAGCCTGTTTTGATGCGATAAATCGAGGTGTATTTTTTCGCTCACTATCTTTCATTGAAAAAACTATCAGCATCTTACTTCCTTTAACTTTTTTATTGCCTCGTTATTCTATCATTTATCGTTCTTTTGTGACATTTGGTCACATTCTTATCGGTTGGCAAATCTTTGAAAAACAAAATAAGAAAATAGATGTTGCTTCCTGCTATGGAATCTAGGCTCTTTTATATGGCTATGAGATTTATATTGAAGTTATAAAAGTCAAGGATAATTATACGCATATTCATCTATAAAATCATAGTTATATGGCAACAGTTAAAGTTAAGTTTCGTGCATCTTCCGTCAAGACGAGGGAAGGCACATTGTATTTTCAGGTGATCCACAACAGGGTGGCACGGCAGGTAACTACCGACCATAAACTTTTTCCGTCTGAATGGGACAGATTTCATTCCAGGATTTTACTTTCGGAATGTATGGATGACCAACGTCGTGAGTACCTGCTTTCTTTGAACGGACAGGTTAGTCGTGAACTAGCCTTTCTCAAGTCTATCATATTCCGGATGGAGGGTAGTGGGACTCCGTTTACTTCCGATGAGATTGTCAAGGCCTATCAGCAGGCGTTCGACGGAAACGGATTCTTCTCTTTCATCCGTCAGCAGATGGAGCATCTGGAGAAAATCGGGCGTCGTTCAGCTCTCGAAAAGCTTAGATCCGCCTTCAACAGTTTCCTTTTGTTCTATGGCAAAGATGATATGCCTTTCACTGATGTCGATACGGTCCTCATGGAGGAGTATGAAGGCTTTTTGCACGAAAAGGGCTTATGCATGAATACGATTTCCTTTTATATGCGTATTCTCCGTTCTGTGTATAATACAGCCGTGGCTCGCGGTCTTACAATACAGCAATATCCGTTTAAGTCCGTATATACAGGCATTGACCAGACTGTAAAAAGAGCCATATCACTGAAAACAGTCCGGCGGATACGTGGTCTGAATCTGACTTCATCCCCTGTCATGGAATGGGCGCGCGATCTGTTCATGTTCTCCTTTTACACCCGTGGCATGTCCTTCGTCGATATGGCTTATTTAAAGAAAACAGATCTGCAAAATGGTGTCCTGGTATACCGTCGGCAAAAGACCAATCAGCAGCTTACCATTAAGTGGGAGAAACCTATGCAGGATATTGTCAATAAATACGCTAGTCCCGAAAGTCCCTATTTGTTACCTATTATAAGAGATACGCATACCGACGCCCGGCTTCAGTACAAGAATGCTATTCATCTGGTCAACAACAAGCTGAAACTGATTGGTAAGGAGATAGGGTTAGGCATTCCATTAACTACTTATGTGGCCCGTCATGGTTGGGCGAGTATAGCTAAACATAAAAATATACCTATTGGAATTATCAGTGAAGCTCTCGGTCACGATTCCGAGAAAACAACCCGTATCTATCTTGATTCGTTGGATACTTCAGCTGTTGATAAAGCCAATAGCAAGATTTTAAATTCACTTTAATATCTCCTGATACGGATTTCTCTATAAAGGAAACACAATAAAATGCGAAATATTGACAAATACTATAAAATAACAGTAGTATATGTGAATGCTGATGTATGAATATGCATATTTGAAGATGTGAAAATTGTATTATGATATTCTGACACTAAAACAGTAAAATAAGTAGTGTCTAATGCGCTTTGGAGTGGTTTATCTCTCTGTAAGAGATGTATTAAGACGGTGCAAATATAGCGAAAAAAAGATTTATGGCAAAAAAATGGTAAATAAAAAGATATTGATTTGCTATTTTCTTTTGGAGGAAGAATGTTGATTAAAAGGATTAACTCAACATTTGTTGAGTTAATCGGCGGTTGGTTGAAGTTATTTATGCTCGTGTTTCAAGAAGTTATAAATTCAGTAAACGATTAATATATCTCTTACAGAGAGATGAAGCAATAGTAGAACAAGTTAGGATTATTCTTTAGGGCTATAAACAGGGGTACTATTGATAAGAGATGAATAAAAGGGATTTTATCCCGCAACTTTTTTATAAATACATTGTAACTGCTTGATATATAATAATATATATGTTTTCGCAGGATTAGAAGTATTACCTTTTATCAAATTGTGTATTCAGCAAAAATATCTTTTAAAACAGCTTTTCACCAAGCTGATGACGGGCTGTTGCAGGAGCCGGATGCTCCTAAACATTGGTATGTAATGCGCGATCTGAAACGATTCAATGCCAAACTGCCAGCTTATAAACAATTGCAGACCGAGGATGTAGAAGTTTTTACGCCTATGCGTTGGAAACTGACTGTAAAACTGGGCAAACGGATACGTGAAAAAGTCCCTTTCATTCAGGATTTGCTGTTCGTGCACGATACTCGAAAACATCTTGATGCTTTCGTTGAAAAAATACCGACTTTGCAATACCGCTATCAGAAAGGTGCGGGATATTGTGAGCCGATGATTGTTCCTGATTCCGATATGGATCGTTTTATCTATGCTGTAAATGGCATGGATCTTCCCCGTTATTACCTTCCGGAAGAGTTGACTCCTTCTATGTTTGGTCGTAAGATCCGCATTATCGGGGGCTACCTGGATGGTTACGAGGGGTATCTACTCACCACCCGCGGGTCGCGTGTCAAGCGTCTGCTGGTCGATTTACCCAATTGGATTACGGCTGCTGTCGAGGTTAATCCGGAGTTTATACAGTTATTGTAATATTTACTTAAGTTTAACTTCGTTGATTTTCAATTCGTAAGTGCTCAACTTATTAGTTGACAAGGCTTCAGTTAACAAGTCTACTAGGCTGGAACTCCCTGTTTGATAAAGTGCCGCTTGAAACGGCTCGCTACAAACGCCTTGTTAACTCGTCAACTTGTTGCTTGTCAACTGCAACTTGAGCTTGCGAATTGAAAATCGACGAAGTCAAAGTTGAGATATTTTATATGAGCGAAATATTGTCCGAAAAAGCTTACCCTTCTTCACAGTTGGCCGAGAAAGAGCGGGAGTTGTTTGAGCAAATACATCAGACGATTGTCGAACAACAATTATTTTTAGATCCCGGTTTTTCTCGAACCAAATTCATAAAAATAGGGTTAGTCAATAAGAATAAGGTAGCTCGTATGCTCCAGCAGTATGCCGGTACCAATCTGAACGGATATATCAACGGCATGAGGCTGGAATATGCAGCCCGACTGTTGCACGAACATCCCGCCGATCCTATCAAGGCCATTGCAGCCAACAGCGGGTTCAACAGTGTACGTACTTTCTATCGTCTTTTTTCTGAAAAGTACGGGATGAGTCCTGTCGAATACAAAGAGAAATTATGAGATTACAGATTGCCGACTGGTTCATGCAAGTCGATTGTGACGATGCCGTAACCGGACAACTGCCCAACTTGCATCCGTTCCTTGTATCGGACCCTCTTTCTTCCGATGCCGATATCCTGTTCCGTTTACAGATGGGCGTTTCTCTGTCTCCCGAAAAGACAGTACCCGTACTGGTCAACGAGTTGGAAGGCCGTACCCTGCGTCTGTGGCTGATGCCCGATCATTGCAGTATCTCTCTGACATTGGCTGATTCTCGGCAGACCTACTGGTTGCGTGCCAGCCGTGACTGGAAGCAGATCGTTTCCGATTGGAAGCCCGATTATCCCGGTTCTTATTCCGTCCTGAACGATTTCCTGATGATTGCTTTCATCTACAGTTCTGCATTCCGCGATACGGTTCTTCTCCATGCTTCGTGTGTGGCGGTCGGATCAGAAGGCTGTGCTTTCATAGGGCCTTCCGGAGTCGGCAAAAGTACACATTCCCGTCTGTGGTTGGAACATATCCCCGATAGTCGCCTGCTCAACGACGATCAGCCCGTACTGCGTCGGATGCCCGATGGCAGCATGCGTATATACGGTTCGCCCTGGAGTGGCAAAACGTTTTGTTACCGCAACGAGGGAGTCCGTCTCAGCGCGTTGTTTTTCATGGAGCAGGCAGCAGAAAATCGTGCCATTCGTCTGGACGGTATTCATACGTTCTGTCGTTTGCTCGAAGCCGCATCGGCCATCGGACGCGACTCCAGAACCTTTTCGCCGGTCAGTGAAACGCTGGCCTGGGTAGCCGGAACGATACCAGCTTACCTCCTGAAAAATCTTCCTGAGAAGTCGGCAGCACTTCTCAGTGCGAAGGTGGTTTTTGAATTAAAAAATTAAAAGCGTTGGGAATTAAAAATTAAAAGTTAAAAATTAATAGTTGAGCGTTTAGGGTTGAGGGATTAGGGTTTATGGTTTAGGGTTAATGATTAATGATTAATAAATTCTTCATTCTTCATTCCTCATTCTTCATTTATTTTGTTCTTCATTTTTTGTCTCTATGATTATTGCAGTCGATTTCGATGGAACCATCGTCGCACACCGCTATCCCGCCATCGGTCCGGAAATACCGTTTGCTGTCGACACCTTGAAACTTCTGGCCCGCGAGCGTCATAAACTGATTTTATGGACCGTTCGTGAAGGCGATTTGCTCAACGAGGCTGTCGAATTCTGTCGCAGTCGTGGTTTGGAGTTTTATGCAGTCAATAGCAATTACCCGGAAGAAAAGCCATCGCATAGCGGTTATTCCCGCAAGCTGAAGGCCGACCTTTTCATCGACGACCGCAATTTGGGAGGCTTGCCCGATTGGGGACTTATTTACCGTATGATTCAGGAAGGGTTATCTTTCGAAGACATATATAGTCATCATCTTTCACAGCCTCCGATGCCGGCAAAGCCGCTGGGCTTTTGGGAAAGGCTGAGGAGAATTAAAAGTTAATAGTTAAAAATTAATAGTGTTGAGGGTTTAGGGTTTAAGGTTAATGGTTTAACGTAGTCTATCTGTCGGCTTAACTCCTTAACTCCTTAACTTCTTAACTACCAGTTCGATATTAAATCTGAAACTTAAATATCTTATAAAACATTTTTCATTCTTACCATGTTTTCATTCAGACGTTATCTGTTAGTATTGTTGCTTCCGTTGCTTTTGGCCGGATGCGCTTCTTATAAAAAATCGGTGTATCTTCGTCACGACCAGGTGCTCGCTGATATTGAGCAGCAAGGTAAGCTTTACGAATACCGCATCATGCCCAAGGACGAACTGATTATCGTCGTCAGTACGTCCGATCCTGCCTCCTCCGTGCCCTTCCTTCGCAAGCTGGGGCAGAATAAGGAAATGAGCCAGAACTCACAAGGCACGGGCAATGCCAAACTGCTGAATTATCTGGTCGACAACCAGGGCTGCATCGACTATCCCGTTTTGGGCAAGCTTCCCGTTTCCGGTCTTTCCTGCCGTCAATGCGAAGACCTTATCCGTCAGAAGTTGGAGGCCTACCTTAACGAAGTCCCCAATGTCACAGTCCGCATCGACAATTTCAAAGTCAGTGTTTTGGGCGAAGTCAACAAGCCGGGCACGTTTACTGTCACCGACGAACGCATCAACATCTTTCAGGCCCTGGCCCAGGCTGGCGATATGACACTTTTTGCCGATCGCGACGATGTTCAGCTCCTGCGCGAAGACTCCATCGGTCGTCGTCAGGTTATTCATCTCGACCTTACCGAGGCCGGCATCGCCCTTGCTCCGGAGTATTATTTGCAGCAGAACGACATAGTCTACGTCAAGCCCACCAAGGCCAAGGTACGTTCCAATACATTCAGCAACAATGCTTCCATCTGGATCAGTCTGCTGAGCCTGGCCTCTACTCTTGCTTCACTGGTCATTATTGCACTGCAATAAACTAAGGAGTTAAGAAGTTAGAGAAGTTAAGGAGTTAAGCCAATACATAGACTACTCTAAACGCTCAACCCTAAACCCTCAACTATTAATTTTTAACTATTAATTTTTAATTCACAACGTCCCATTAACCATTATCTATGAGCGATTCCACCTACAACGATATTTTCAACGACGGCGGCAAGCCCGTCGATTACAAGGCACTTATTTTCGAATACCTGCTCCATTGGCCCATTATCCTGGCCTGTCTGGTACTGGCTTTGGGCGGTGCATACGTCTATTTGCGCTACCAGCCGCCTGTCTACAGCATCAGTTCCACCATCCTCATTAAGCAGGGCGATAAAACCAAGTCCTCCACTATCGGTCAGCTGGCTGCCATGCAGGATTTGGGAACCGTGTCTATGGCCAACAATTTCGACAACGAAGTCGAGATTCTGCAGTCCTATTCCCTCATCCGGAAGGTTGTTGACCGCCTCGGTCTGTACGTCGAATATGCAGCCGAACGGAAAGGCGGTTACGACATTTCGCTTTATAAGAACGTGCCCGTCCATGTCTGGATGTCGGCCGACGATGCCGACCGTCTTCCTTCCGCCTTGCAGGTACAGATTAACGGCACCGTCGGTGCTTCCCACGAAGCCGTCGTCAGCTATCAGCTCGATGGCGACAAGCATACACTCAGCAAGACTTTCAAGCAGCTTCCGGCTGTCTTCATTACTCCTGTCGGTACACTCAGCCTGACAGCCGATAGTGCAGCCGTTGCCAGTTCTTCTTATTCGCTTCAGGCCACAGTTACGGCTCCCTCTGTGGTAGCAGCCCAATATAAATCCCGCCTCAGTGCCACCCCTACCAGCGAATATACGTCCATTGTACGTCTTACCGTCAACGATACCAATATCCCTCGGGGCGAAGATTTCCTGAATACGCTTGTCACCATTTACAACGACGAAGCCAACGACGATAAGAATCAGGTAGCCATGCATACCGCCCAGTTCATCGACGAACGTATTGCCGTCATCAACGACGAACTGGGAGTCACCGAGACCGAGCTTGCCGACTACAAGCAGCGGGCCGGCATCACCGATCTCAGTACCGATGCCCAGCAGGCCTTGAAAGGCAACTCCGAGTACGAGCAGAAACGTGCCGACAACACCAATCAGCTTCGCCTTGTCGGCGACCTGCGCCGCTATCTGGAAGATCCTGCCAATCGCGACGAAGTCATCCCCGCCAACGTCGGTCTTACCGACGACGGTCTTTCCAATATTGTCAACCAGTACAATGAGATGATGATCGAACGCAAGCGTCTGCTGCGTACTTCCAAGCCCACTAGCCCGGCAGTCATCAGTCTCGACGAAGCCATTGCCGCTACCCGTACTACCGTTCTTACCACGGTAGCCAATGTCGAACGTACTCTTCAGATCACCCGCAACAACCTCGATCTGGAGGCAGGCAAATACCGTACCCGTATCAGCAATGCCCCTCGTCAGGAGCAGGAGTTGCGCAACATCAGCCGTCAGCAGGAAATCAAGGCCGACCTCTACCTCATGCTCCTTCAGAAGCGCGAGGAGAATGCCATTACCCTGGCCGCCAAGGCCAATAACGGCCGTACGGTCGAGACCCCCCGTGTATCAGGTCTGGTCGCTCCCAATGGCCGTAACCTCTATATGATTGCTTTTGTGCTTGGGTTGGGTATCCCTGTCGGAGGCATCTGGCTGTCACGTCAGTTGCGCTTCCGCATCGAAGGGCGTACCGATGTCGAACGCATCACCGATGTGACTGTGGTAGGCGACATTCCCCAAGTGAAAGAAGCGGATAAAAAAGCCCCGATTGTCATCAGCGAAAACCGCAACGAAATCATGGAAGAAGTCTTCCGCAGCCTGCGTACCAATCTCCAGTACATGCTGCAGGAAGGTCAGAAAGTCATTCTTTTCACCTCTACCAGTTCCGGCGAAGGCAAATCATTTACCGCTACCAACCTGGCAGCCAGCTTTGCTTTTATGGACAAGAAAACCGTTATCGTAGGTCTCGATATCCGCAAGCCCACCTTAGGCCATATCTTTTCGATGGACAAGCACTTGCCCGGCATCACCCAGTATCTCGCCGCTCCCTCCGAGCACGATTTACTGTCACTTTGCCGTCCCAGCACAGTGTCTTCCAACTTGTATGTCCTGCCTAGCGGTGCTTTGCCCCCCAATCCTACCGAGCTGGTGGCCCGTCCGTCTTTGGAGACAGCTATCAGCATCCTTCGCCAACATTTCGATTACGTCGTACTCGACACTGCTCCCATCGGCATGGTCACCGATACCCAGCTTGTAGCTCGCATTGCCGACCTGTGTGTATATGTCTGTCGGGCAGATTATACGCGCAAGAGCGAGTTTGCTCTCATCAACGACATCCGTCACGATAAGAATATCTCCAATCTTTGTATACTTATCAATGGTATTAATATGGATAAGCGGAAGAATGGGTATTATTATGGGTACGGGAAGTATGGGAAATATGGGAAGTACGGGTATGGAAGGAAATATAAATATGGATATGGAAAGTAAAAATAATTTCATATTAAATAGAATCTAAATGAAATATCATAGAAGTTTGTATGAGATAAATGTGCAAGATCGTAGTAAGTTTCGTTATTTCATGGGGTTAATTGTCCGTTGGAAGCAGAATTTGAAGTATGAACGTGCCAGAAAAATAGCTCGTAAACGTGGGGCAGATATTGGAGAAGGTGTAATCATGTCTATTAAGTTTGCTAAGCGCGCCAACCGAAATCTTACTATTGGAAATCATACATCCATTCAAACTAATAAAATTGATTTACGTAGTCCTGTTACTATTGGTAGCCATGTCATTATCGGTTCTGGTGTTGAAATCATCACTACTTCACATCAAATTGATTCACCTGATTGGGAACATAAACATTATGGTATTCAGATTGATGATTACGTTTGGATAGCTACTAACGCCTTGATCCTTCCATCTTGTAGAAGTGTGGCTTATGGTGCAGTTATTGGCGCAGGGGGGGTAGTTGTAAAAGACGTGGAAGCTATGGCAGTGATGTCAGGAAATCCTGCACAAATTATTAAATATCGAAAACAAGTACATTCTGATTTGATAGTGGAGTCTTTATTAGGTGGAGATTATGTGATGTATAAAAAAGTAAGAAAAAAAAGTAATTAATAGAAAAAGCAATTTTTAGAAAATGAAAATATTAGTTGAAAATTCTGGTTGGGGTAATGTTGGTGAAGCTTGGTATAGAATATCTTTATATGAACTACTGAAAAAATTATATCCCAATGATGATGTTTACTGTGGAGAAGGACCTATTTACCGATCTTTTCGAGTAAAAAATAATTGGGAAAAAAATAATGGTCTTAATTTGTTTGATTATCAAAGTGCTGATGTATATATATATTCGGGTCCCATATTACCACAACAATTGTTGTCTATTTATGCTAATAGGATTAAACAAATTATTTTACAACAGAAATCCTATGCCCTTATTAGTGTGTCTGGAACAGCACTTAGTCAACGGGAAATTTCAGAAATAGGCGATTTTTTACAGAAATATCCACCATTGTTTTTTTCATCAAGAGATGAAGAAACTTATAATGCATTCAAACCTTATGTGAAGAATGCTTATAATGGAGTTTGTACAGCGTTTTTAGTGGATAAAACTATAGATATACATCCTTTTAAATTAGATAAAGAGTTTTTTATAAGTAGTTTTTATACAGAGTTAGAACCGATATATAGTATTCCTACTGGAAAATCTTTTAATATAGAGAATCTTTTATTGGAACGTCATAAAACCATGTTTGGATTACCTTATGATTTTGCTAGGCACCTCAATTTCTTGAGAAAGCAACAAAAGGAAATTGATGGTCATTTAATAGTACGAACCGTTCAAAATCTTAATACAAAATATAATCATGTGAATTTTGCAATGCCTAATAGTTTTATTAGTTTTAATCCTATATCTTATTTAAATGTGACGAAATCTGCGGAGTTTGTAGTGTCAGATAGGGTACATGCATGTGCAATAGCATTAGCCTGTGGAAGACCAGCTCGTTTTCTTTTCAATACTCCAAGAGCTGGTATATTTGATAGAATGGGGTTCAATTATAAAAAGAATAATGGTATTATGTATCCTAATATGAATCGGATTGATGAAGAAAAATACCTTTTGGAGCAAGAAATCAAAAAATATATTTAATAACATGTATATAAATTATTTGGCAAAATAATCTTTTATTTTTCTTTGTGATTGATTGTTTTAGAGTAAAAAATGGTAATATGGGTGATCATAGTATTACCAAGGGGATTATCAGCAATGGCCTTGCAAACATTATTCAGAAGTCTGTTCGGATTTTGGATCAATTGCTGTTGGTTCCCTTCTTTTTAACATCTTGGGGAGCTGCATATTATGGTGAATGGCTGACACTAAGTATTATACCCAGTGTCTTGGCTTTTGCTGACTTAGGTTTTGGTTCAGCTGTTAGCAATAGTTTCGTGTTGGCATATGCAGCTGGTGATAAACAGCGGGCAGCAAATCTTAATAAGAGTGGTTACCTTGCCATTTCTCTCTCAGTTGCATTAGGAATTTTGTTGACAGTAGCTATTTTGCTGTTTGGCGACAGTTTGCAGTTATTTCATAAGTCATTGATTCCGGCTCATGAAGCTATACTGGCTGTTAGCCTGATGATGGCTGCCCGTTTATTGGGATTTTATAATCAGCTGGTAGAAGGTTATTACCGGAGTGCCCGTAAGGCAGCTTGGGGTAGTCTATTAGGTTCCGGATTACATGTTGTTAATATCCTTGCAGGATTGGGCGTATTGTTAGCTGGAGGTGGCATTGTCGAATATACCTGTTCACAACTGTTTGTATCTGTCGTATTTACTAGTCTGTATATTTGTATGGGCAGACGGTTAATTGATTTATCCTCTTTTCGAGGTAGAATTTTGAAAGAAGATTTGAAACAGATAACGGTAAAAGGTATGGGATATCTAATGACTCCCATTTGGCAAAGTATCTATTTCCAAGGAGGTACTTTTGTCGTCCGGTTGACGTTGGGTGCAGAAAGCGTTGCTGTTTTCAATACCGTGCGGACGGTATGTCGTTCGGTCAATCAAACATACTCCATTATTAATGCAAGTATCTATCCTGATTTGCAATACGAATATGGAAAAGGAAATATGCAGACGGTTCACCGTTTATTTCGGATTGCTGTACTTTTTAGCATGTTGATTGGTATCATAGGAACATTATTTTTAATGTTTTTTGGTTTTGATCTTTATGAATGGTGGACCCAAAGTGTGTTGTCTGTTCCAATAGATGTTTGGTGGACCTTTATGATTGGTATCCTGTTTAATGCCGTTTGGTGGACATCGGTTGTCACTTATCGCATGACTAACCAGCCCTATCATTTTGCCATTATGAGTACGTTTTCAGCCTGTATTTCGGTGGGGTGTAGTTATTTTATGTCTCTATCATGGGGATTGTTAGGAGCTACAATTGGTGCAGTTATCTATGATGTAATCATGATGTTCTATGTTCTTCCAGATAGTTGTCATATATTGGGGATGAAAGTAAAAGATTTATTTATTCATATAGAGGAAGATAGAATCCATCTTCGACAGCGTATTTTTAAGCATGGAAAGAATTAAATTTTATGATATCCTAAAAGGATTGGCTATTTGGATTGTAGCTTTTGAACATAGTCTACTTGCTATGAATCCAATTGCGCATGATTCCACTCTTTCAAATGCAATTCAACTGATACAGATGCCTTTGTTTATAGCTATATCGGGTTACTTTTTTTATCCGTCAATAGCCAAGAATACTTTTATGGGAAATTTGAAAAAAAAGTTTAAGCATCTTTATTTGCCGAGTTTGTGTTGGGGCATAATTGGAGCATGTATGATGTTAGCTTTTAAGATTATAACCCATAAAGAAATTGATGTAAGTTATTTCGTGTATTTGGTATTTACAGGGATGTGGTTTTTGACAGCATTATTCCTTTTATCAGTAATAGGTGCTATATTATATGAATATTTAAGAAAGTATTTCTATACGGCTTGTTTTTTTGTATTTACAATATTATATTTTATACCTTCAGCTTGGATGATAAACGAAATAAAATTCCTGTTACCATTTTTTGTAATGGCTATATTTTGTAGTAAATGGAATTGGCAGTCTGTACCCGTATGGTTATTCGTTTTATCGTTTATTTTGTTCTTTGTTGCAGTAAATATCTACGATTGGAGTTTTACATTATATTCTATGGGTGATATGCACATTCTGACATGGGAATTCTTATATAAGACAATAGTTCGACTCATCGGAGGTATAAGCGGCATTGTTTGTATGCTATATTTGAATAAATATATTGTAAGAATAAAATATTTAAATGCTAGTCTGTTATATATTGGTGGAGTTACGTTGCCTATTTATGTGTTGCATCAAAAGTTTTTGATGTCTTCTACTATTCTGAATTATCATACAAATAATTTGTTCATTATTTGTATGGTTTCGGTAATAATTATACTGTTGTCCATTCTTTCGTATAAGATATTACGGCACAAATTTTTTAGAAAATATTTATTTGGTGAAACTGGAAAATAATTATATGATTAATTAATTAAGTCAATAGTTCGTTAAAAATTAGCCTAGCCT
>NZ_FR883100.1:0-1039 GCF_000435115.1 Bacteroides sp. CAG:633
CTTTCTGGCCACCCGTGCCAACGCCGTGGTGCTCGTCAGCCACGACCGCGCCTTCCTGAACAACGTCACCACCCGCACCATCGAAATCAGCTGCGGACATATCTACGACTATAAGGTGAAGTACGACGAGTTCGTCACCCTGCGCCGCGAGCGCCGCGAACAGCAGCTGCGTGCCTACGAAAACCAGCAGAAGCAGATCGAAGACACCGAAGCCTTCATCGAACGCTTCCGCTACAAGGCCACCAAGGCCGTACAGGTGCAGAGCCGCATCAAGCAACTGGAGAAGATTGAACGCATCGAGGTGGACGAGGAAGACAACTCCACCCTGCGCCTGAAGTTTACCTGCTCCAGCCGCAGCGGCAACTATCCCGTCATCTGCGAAGACGTAGCGAAAGCCTACGGCGACCACGTTGTCTTCCACGACGTCAACCTGACCATCAACCGTGGCGAAAAGGTGGCCTTTGTGGGCAAGAACGGTGAAGGAAAATCCACCCTCGTGAAGTGCATCATGGGCGAGATAACCGACTATACCGGCCGCCTTACCCTGGGACACAACGTACAGATAGGCTACTTTGCCCAGAACCAGGCACAGCTGCTGGACGAGAACCTGACGGTGTTCGACACTATCGACCGTGTGGCCGTTGGCGACATTCGTCTGAAGATACGCGACATATTGGGCGCTTTCATGTTCGGCGGTGAGGCCTCGGACAAGAAGGTAAAAGTGCTCTCCGGCGGCGAGCGCACCCGTCTGGCCATGATCAAGCTGCTCTTGGAGCCGGTGAACTTCCTCATCCTCGACGAGCCCACCAATCACCTGGACATGCGCTCGAAGGACGTACTGAAGGAAGCCATCCGCGACTTCGACGGAACAGTAATTATTGTCAGCCACGACCGTGATTTTCTGGACGGACTTGCGACTAAAGTCTATGAGTTCGGCGGCGGAGTGGTGAAGGAACACTTGGGAGGCATTTACGACTTTATACGGAGCAAGAGCCTCACCTCCGAATCGGGCCTCACCCCCGACCCCTCTCCCAAGGAG